>CAMWRR010000196.1 GCA_947176715.1 uncultured Rikenellaceae bacterium
AGTTTTCTGCCCACCGCGAGGTGCGGCCCGCTCGGCCTTTCCGCTACGCTCCAAGTCCGCCAAGCGGAAAGGCCTACGGTCCTCGTATCTCGGACCAGATAAGGCGAGTTGTGTTTGATTCCTCGCTGACGCACGGATGTGATAAAACGGAATATATTGGATCACCTCCTCTCCGTAAAAACTACAACAGCCACTACAATCTCCCCCTCCGCAAGACACATGTGAAGTGCTTCCCTGAACGCAATCGGCATCCACACATACCGAGCCTCTCAAAAGGGGCTGTGCCCCCTCGTTTTTGGTTACTTTTGTCGAGTGACAAAAGTAACTCCCCGAAGGGCCCGCCGGGAGGCACAAACCAAAAGTAATCAAAAACCTAATAGCTAAACAACAATCAGTACCGTCATTTAAGAGGGATATAATAAAAAGAGGAGGGGAAGCTCAATCAAGGCTTCCCCTCCTCTTTTTATTATATCCCTCTTAAATGACGGTACTGATAATGAACACGACAGCCACAGCGAGGATTGCGTAAAGTTCGGCGAATACGCTGAGGATGAGTGTCTGTGTGAATACGTTGTAACCGTTACCGATAGCGGCTATACCATTGGCGCAGACCTGGCCCTGACGTATTGCGCTCAACATGGCTACGATACCGAGCACGAGGCCGGCTGCAAATATCGCGGTAGCCTGTACGGGTGTGATTGTGTCTACGAGGAACGGTTTCACGATGAAGTAACCCACGAAGCCGTAGAGGCCCTGCGTACCAGACATGGCACTAAGTATCATCGCGTTACCGAAAGCGCCGGGATTCTTTTTGAGGGCACCCACAGCGGCGTTGCCGGAGATGGTTACACCGAAAGCGCTACCTACGCCCGAGAGCACCAACATAAGAGTGGCACCGAGATAGGCCAACAAGATTGGTTCCATAAACTAAAGATTATTAAGTTAAACAATTATTATTTCATTTTGGCTTTGTAAGGGTCGTAAGCTCGACCGCCCCCCTCGAATCCGGCGTTCTTGTAGAACTCCACGAATGTCAGACGCAACGGATGGACGAACGAACTTATGGCCGACATGAAGAGGTTGATAGTGTGCCCCAAAAGGAGTATTATCACCATGATTACATACTTGAGCACGGGCACGTCGCCGCTCATGCTGACGGCAAGGTCGTTGAAGACTCCGGCTATTATACCGCTCGACAATCCGAGCGCAAAGAGCCTTATATACGATAGCACGTCGCCCAACAGACCGGTGACATTGTTGTAAAGCCCCCACAGACCGCTCCCGAAGTTGGCGAAGATATTCTTGCCGGGAGAGCTGAAGAATATGTTGGCTATCATGAACAGCGACACCAGCGCTATGTAAACCGGCGAGTCGAACCCGAAAGGCACGCCCGCGTCGGGAAGCACGTAGGCCAACGCCGACACCAATACGGTGAGAGCCCATCCGAGGGTAGAGACCGCATACTTGAAGCCCATGTATTTGGTCTGCGCATATACCCGCACGAACATGGCGTATATTATCTGCACCAACCCCACCACCAAGGCAAATGTGAACATATCCATCTGACCGAGGAACGGCAGGTTCTCGAGCGCCTTGAAGCTCCTCAGCTCCATGCCGAAGAATGTGCCGGTGACGCTACCCATTATCATGGCCGCGAACGAGCACCACATGACGAGCGCCCCCACGCTGCGGGCGAAATCGTTCTTACGCATGGCAAAGTAGGCCGCCAAAGCTCCGAGGAAGGTCACTATACCGTAACCGAGGTCGCCGAAACATATACCCACGAAGAGTATGAAGAACGGCGCGAAGAAGGGTGTAAGGTCGAGCTCCCTGTAACCGGGCATGGAGTATAGGTTGGATATCATCTCGCACAGACGGGCGAAACGGTTGTTCTTAAGCAATATGGGGGGATTGTCCTCGGCGGTAGGCTCGGCAGTGAATACCACCACCCCCTCGTCGGCGAAGGCCTCGTCCACCTCGGCACGTCTCGGCTCGGGCACCCAGCCCTCTATCACCGATACGGAGCCGTCCACGGCCTCGCCTGCGGTAGACACCACCTTGCTGTGCGACAACCGGTCACGGACATCCTCGCGAGCCTGCTCTATCAGCTCCACGGAGGCTACGGCACGTGCCAGACCCATGCGGGCCTCAGCCAGCTCGCCCTCTAATTGCGCTATGCGAGCCTCCTTGTCGCGCACGCTGCTCTCGGGGCGACGCACCTCCACGGCCCCGTCGAAATGTAGCTCCTCGCCCTGTGTCGCAACCACGAAACGGACATTGCCGTCACCGCCGTCCATGCGCACCAAGGGGTAGTCGCGCTCCCACTCCGGCGCGAACTGCTTGGCCGAAGATACGAAGAAACGCAACTCCACGCCCTCCGCCGCGAGACGGTCGAACATGGCGGGGTCGAAATCGCCCCACACGGCAAGCTCGTCACGCTCCTTTACGGCCTTGGATATGTCCGCCGATATCTTGTCGATGCGCGATGAGCTGTCTCCGGCAGCCCTCACCGCCTCCTCGGCGCTGTCGTAGGGTGCCGAGGCTGGCATCTCCTTGTCTTTCTCCCACGCCGCACGCACATTCTCCAACTTGGCCAGCACGACATCGTACGCCGACAAGGTGCCGATAAGACGCTGCTGCTCCTCGTCGGGCCGCCAGTCGCTAACTGTCACGTCTACAACCCCTGTCTCGCCCAATCTGGAGAGAAACCGCTCCTGCTGGCTCTTAAGCAACAGAAACGTATATTTAACCATAGGTGTAATCATAACGACAATCTATTATGCCTCCGCATCGCCGGCCTCCTTGGCGGCCTGTGCGTCGTGACGGCTTTTGACAATCTTCTGCGACGACTTGCTCAGATTCTCCTCGTCCTCCATGAAACGTTTTATCTTTAGCATCGCCTCCTTGTAACCGGGTATCTGCACCTTCTCGTAAAGGTTGACCTTCTGGGTGGTCTTCTTGCGGGCGAACTCCAGCCGCTCCGACCGCTCGGTGGCAAGACGACTGCGCAGACCTAGCTCGGCCATCTTTTTAAGGAGGGCCACACCGTCGGGCAGCCACGCCTCGGCAGAGAAGAGGTCGTAATCCTTCTCCTCGAAGACGATGGAATCGAGCACCGGCAGACGCACTCCGGCTATCTTGGTCTCGCTCAGGACTATATCTTTCACCGAGAGCATCCCCGGGTCGAACTCGCCCCACAGAGGCTTCATATAGTCGTAACGGGCTATCAGCGCGGCGAGCTCCTCCTCGTAGGCATCGCTCTCCCGTTTGGCCCGCTTGACCTCCAACCTCAGCGCCGACTCCTTGCTCTTGATGGTGGGCAGGGCCTTTTCACGCATCTTGAGCTGTTTGTCGAGCTCTCCGAGAGAGGTCTTGTTA
>CAMWRR010000197.1 GCA_947176715.1 uncultured Rikenellaceae bacterium
CCACCCATACCCTCGCTCTCGTTCATGCACCGCATCTAAGCGGGCAGACCGTCCGCTGCTCTTGTGGGCTACACCGCCGGTGTACTTAAGATAGGCAGCCCCGACAACTGGGGTAACATCGGGCACTACGAGCTCCCGGGCGGCGTGCGGTTGCAGGTCACGGGCGGCGAGTTTTTCGACTATAAGAACACCAAGGCCCTGCGAGCGTCGAGCGGCGGTGGCGTCTTCGCATTCACCGTCACAGCCACCGAGGGGGCGGCGGCGTTCAACATTACGGATGCGGCGGACTGGGTGGCAGTCAGCGACAAGACCGTTACCGTGGCGCCCAACACCTCGTCCGTACAGCGCGAGTGCCGCATAGCCGTAACCGTTGGAGGTAAAAATGTCGGAGTGTTCTATATAGTTCAGGGCAAGCGTATTACATTCAGTTGCGCCACCCTTGCCATTGCCGACGGCCGCATCGAGATGGTCGGTGGCACCGGCGACGCATCCGTCATACACACCGTAGCGTTCGACATAAGCGACGACGAGCTCGACGGCATGGATATACTGGCCGACGATAACGGCGTCAAAGGCATAATCATAGAGACCGACCGCGCCGCAAGGAACATAGCCATACGCTTCATGCCCACCGTAGACGCCTCGGAGGTGGCCCCCGACGGTGTGAGCCTGCCCGTCCGCTTCGTAGACGTTAACGGCAATGCCAATGCCATACTGACCGTGGCGCAACGCCCCGTGCTGATAACATTCGACCCTGTCCGGTATGACAACGTGTCGTACGGAGGCGGTACGATCACGGCCGCAGTCACCACAGAGGACGGCAGAAAGTGGAGCTTTGAATCGGCCACCGACAAGAACGGCGACCCGGTAGAGTGGATCGCATGTACCTCCCCCGACGGCGAGGCCGAAAGCGGCGAAAACATGGTGCTCGAAGTGGCCCCCAACACCGTCACATCCGGACGTACGGCAGAGGTGAGGGTGAGGGCCGGGCATACATTGTCGAAACCTTATGAGATTGTGCAGGTGCCGTCGTACGGAGTCAGGGACATTACGGTATCGAATGGAATATGGGATGCCGCTACATCCACACTTAAAGTGTATAGCTGTTACGGTGACTATGGTATTACCTTTTGGACAGAGATGGCCATTCCGGAATATCTGGAACTAAAGGCTGTATATAAGGGTAGCTGGATAGAACTCGGAGAGATAGAGCGTCTTCCGGATAACGAATACCGTTTCAATATATATTGCGAGGACAGTTACAGTACCGAAGAAGAGGAGACTACCGCCGTCAGTATCACGGTAGACGGGAATGTGATAGGCGGTTTCACGCTCATAAAGGCATTGTGGCCGTCGTTCATTCCGGAAGAAAGGGATATATGGGGCGGCGTGAAAGACAGACCCGAGCTAAAAAGAGTCTCGTTCCGCGTCTCGGATTGGGATATTTACGACTTTTCAACCGGCGACGACCGATTGACCGTAAAACAGATATCGGACAACGAGATAGAGATAGGCTATGCCGAAACGTTACGATACGACGATGAGGTAATAGATACATACGTCGATATTACCACAAGAAACTTGAATAACTATACCAGAGTAGGTTTCTTCACCACCCAATCTCCCGTCTCATTCGACATAAGCGAGGCGGACCTGCAGAAGCTATCGGATGTAAGCAAGGATGCCACCGATGTGGATATAACCGTCAACACCAAAGCAGGCGCCGAGAGCGTACCGTGGCGCGTGGCCTCCACCTCGGCCGACTGGCTCACCACCGACCCCGCCGCCGGAGGCACCGAGACCAACGCCAGCGGAGCGCCCCTAACCGTCAAATTTGCCGCCAACTCCGGCGGCCAACGCACCGGCAGTTTCGTGTTAGAGAGTCTCAATACTACATCTCAGGCGTATGAGGTATCGCAAAAATTGGGTTACGATCCTTATGCCACCGTAAACATCGGAGGTGTGGAGTGGATGTTGTATAATCTTGCCAGGCCTAAACAAGCCGAGGGTGGGGCCACATTTGCTACCAAATTGCCGTCTGAGTGTACGGGTATTCGCGAAGAAGCACACGGGAAACTTTATCAGTATGGATATAATATAGGATGGAAAGCTACAGGACTAAATCCGAGTGAACCTACTCCTTCTACTATCTGGAAAACCACTAAATTCCAAGGTAGTTGGAGTACTCATCCTTGCCCCTCCGGATTTCATCTGCCAAGTAAAGAGGAATACCAAACACTTATTACAGAGTGTGGATATACTCGCATGGATGACACATGGAGTGACACCAATTATGGGTACATTACATTCACAGACAATAATGACAATAGTAAAAAAATAGAATTCTTAGCTACAGGAGAAAGATCAGCGTCAGGGAGTATAGGTGGATTTGGTACAATGGCTTGTTATTGGACATCGTCATATTGGTCCTTAATGGACGCCTCATATTATTTTAACTTCACGGGAACAGAGGCTCCTAATATTAATACTCATAATCTGCTATATGGGTGTAGTATCCGATGTGTCAAAAACAGGTAACAGATACAATAAACACAACATTAATTTCAGAGTGCCGTACAGCCCCAATCTTTTCAGAACGTACCTTACGTCTCTGAATCCTCGAAACATCTATCGCAAATTCCTGGCAGTTCCACGGGGCCGTCGGCACTCTTTTTAATATTCCGCGCGTAGCCCGTGAGACCGTAACCGCTCGACTGAGGTGATTGCCTGACACGAACTATCCGCCTGTGAGATGTATGGTAACGCATCCGAAAAAGAATAGAATAACCTATATAACAAACGATTCAATAAATACAATCCCCCTCGATTATTTATTACCCGGGAGCCGTCCGCATCGACCCATTGCGACGGCTCCTTGCTTTATGCGGTGGCAATTTCAACCCCTTATCCACAAACGGCGATTTTCACTTTTGAGTGAACAGGTTCGGCATCGCAACGGAGAGGGGGCTGGGGTGCATCCGGAGGCATAGCGTGACTTCATGCGCGCCGATTGCACCGTCTTTTACGTGACTGTGTACGGGGTGCTTATGCCCCGCAGGCTCCGTCCATGCGATGCCGTACGTATTCACCCGAAAGTGAAAACAGATAGTTCCGGACGCCTTTTGTCAAGGAGTTGCGTTCGACCGCCCTCGCCCAACCATGTAACAAGGCTGGAAATTCTTTGGTTGTCCTTGTTCCTCGGCCCTGACATATCGAACCGAACATGTCGTAGCCTCCCCCGAGATGCGGTCTTCGCATCCGTACACACCGGGCGTCTCCGGTATCGTTTATCGGGAAAGGAGTCGTGCCCACTCAAATTTGGGGCTTAAAAAGATTCGTTATTCAAATACAAAGATTAACTT
>CAMWRR010000198.1 GCA_947176715.1 uncultured Rikenellaceae bacterium
CTACGCTTCAAACCCGCCAAAAGGAAAGTGTTTGACGGCTCTCGCATTCGCTCAGGCCGCATTCGGCAACGAATATAAGTTTTACCGGACAGCAATGTTATTTTGTATCGTCACCCGATAAAATCCCCCCACCGACAGCGACAACAAAACCTACAGGCACAAAAAAGCCCCGGATAGAATAATCCGAGGCTGAGGTAAGTCGGTATATAACCGCTATTCGGCGAAGACTGTCACATCGGTAGGACCCTCCACGTTGATGCGTTTTCTCTTAAGAGAACCGTCAGCGGCGGGATACTCCACCTCGAATATACCGTTTACAGGAGAGTATATCACCAGATAGTCGTTCATATCTTTGGTAGGACCTGCGGTAACGCCGGTACCCACTACGTCGTTGTTAAGGTTGATGAGCTTGACCTCGCATGCGATACGGTCGGCGCTGCTCTGCTCGCCACCCTCTTTCTTGAACATGCGAATGGCAACGGGGGTACCTTTACCCTCTTCAGACTGCTGGCTCTTGTAAAGGGCGATGTAACGGTCGGTTACGTCCATACCGTGTACGGTGGTGTCGCGTCTGTTCCACACCATCGGGTATCTCATACCGGTGGGAGCGTAAGAGCTTGCGTATATCCATGTAGACTTGTCGTTTTTGTCGGCCTTGCCTGCACGGGGCATGAACCACGCGTAGTTGAGCTTCTCGGGGCTGTATTCGGTCACGTACCACTCGCCGTCGAGCCATACCTCCACCCAGTTGTGGTTACCCTCGCGCGACACCCACATGGGGGTACCGGCAAAACGTGCGGGAATACCGACAGAGCGTAACGCGTCTATAAGGAGGATAGAGAGACCTGTGCATGATGCCATGTGTATCTCCATAGACTCGTTAGGTGACTGGTTGGGCTTCTTGCGTTTGACGTTGTAGACCACATCTACGGCCTCTTTGATGCTCTTGTTGACGGTGTCGATAGCCGCTGCCATATCGGCCGATGCGGCAGCCATGGGACCGAACATCTCCATGAACATGGGACGCCAGCTGTCGCGAGTCTCGTCTACGCACACATAGGGGAGAACCTCGTTGTAGAATATCTCCTTGGGGAGATCCTTAACCCAAGGGAATGTCTCGTAAGCCTTGTAGGCATACTCTATATTCTCCTTTATGAGAGAGGTAGAGAGGGTGTCGATATCGTGCTTGGGCATGTAGGCGTAAAGGTAAGCCATACCTTCGCGATACTCCGGCTTGATATCTTTGAGCACCTGAGTGAGAGCCTCCGCACGCTCGGGAGTGGCGGTAGCGATGTTGGCCTGCGCTTTGGCCGCGATCTCGGGATCGACATTCTTGTAGGGATCGTTACTGCACGACACGAAGAACATCGAGCAAACAGCAGCGACAAGGAGTGTTGAGAACTTCATAAAAGTTTAAATTTATCGTTAACGTTACGTTTTAAAAAACATTTACGATGCAAAGTAAATAATTTTAACCCTTTTTGACAAAAATATCTGCATTTTTCTCATACTTCCACATACACAAAGACAAAACAACCCCACCAAAACGCACAAACCGATAAAAATCAGCCCGTTTAACAACATAAGAATAAAAAAACGCACAAAATATTTGGATAGTACGTCAAAAGAGATTAAATTTGCACTCGATTAAGAAAATCATGGCGAGGTAGCTCAGCTGGTTAGAGCGCATGATTCATAATCATGAGGTCGCCGGATCATGCCCGGCTCTCGCTACGAAAAAGAGGCTCCGCACTGAAGCGGAGCCTCTTTTTTCATCCGGACATAACGTCGTCCTCGTTCGACCCGGGCCAAGCTACAGCCTATATACTGAAAACATACCGCCCCAGACGCGTATTCCTATACTCTCTGTTGAGCAACGGATATTCGTACGGCGTAGGATATACCGATATGCCGCAATAGTCCGTTATGTCGAAATGGTCCTCCGACTTCGGACCGAAAGATGGGGTTGCATCCTTGTATATAACCGTCTGTGCGAGCGCCTGTTCTATCCGTGCTTTCTCCTCATCGGACGAGAACTGCCCTACGAACTGTTTCAGGTCGAGAAAACAACGGTAATATTTATTGCGTCCGAAACGTTGCACGTTATCGATATAATCGCCTGTTCCGTAGTGGGTGGCCTCGGCCAACGGCTCACGCACGGCTTCCGCCAACACCCCTATCTTGGAGCAATCGTACAGCGCTATGGTGGCGTACGGATATTCCGGATCGCTACGCCAATAGCTCATGTACCTCTCGCCGAATGATTTCAGGCCGCTCGGGACCGTCTCATAAAGATACCTTACGGCGGCAGGGTATATGTCGGTGAACCCTGGAGAGAATATCTCGGTAGGAGATGCCAATATGTATCGGGTCTTAGCCGACAGCTCGTACACTGTAGCGAGGTCGCCCATAAGACACGCCTCCAAGACGATGAAATCGAATACCCCGGAGGGCATCACAGTGGCCAGGTCCGTAACGGACATCATATCGCGGCCGTCCTGTATTATGCTCCGCGACACCTCCGTGCCGGGCCTCTCGGGCGAATACGACGACTTGGCCGACAGCTCGGGAGTAGTGGCCGGCAACCATCCGGAGCCGTGCGAGAATATCAACATACCGTAACTCTCCGCCGGGGCATGACTCAAGGCATCGTTCATGGCGCTCCGGAAGACATTAGGGTCGGCGGAATTCTGCGTCCCGTAACTCCTCACCTGTATGGCCTTGTACGACCCCTCGCTGGTGCGCTCCACGCTGTAAAGATAGGCACCTCTCTGACGGTGGTCCTGATATATCATCATCTTACCGTCCACACCGCTCATACCTGCACACAAGGCGTCTATCTTCTGGTAGACCTCGTCGTCGAGATTGTTGTCGCCGCCAAGATATACGAACATCGTACGCGGATTGCCCGCACCGTTTTTACCGCTATTCTTATTGCACCCCGCCAAAACGGACAATGCCAGAAAAAGATATAGTAATTTACGCATGGTGATATCGTTTAATATCTACAAAGATACGAATAAGTCGAGCACAAAAACAAACTTGGTTTGGTTTTGTCGAGGCGAAGTATCTAAGACGAAGTCAAAGATACGAATAAATCGAACACAAAAGCGAATCCCATCTGTTTTTACAGAGGCGGAACGACCCGATACTAATAATATTACAAACGCAAAAAACATATTTTTAGTATCGGCTTGCCATACGCAACGGCGGAATGTGTCCACGGCCCTCGCTCCGCTCTGGACCGCCATCCGGACGCAAAGACTCAGCTAATGCGCATACCACCAAACAAAGAGCGCCGCACCGTCTCGCAAGCCGAACAAAACGCAACCCGAGCGCCAGCGAGGCCCCCC
>CAMWRR010000199.1 GCA_947176715.1 uncultured Rikenellaceae bacterium
GCTTCACGAGATGTCGGGGCAGATAAACGAGGCGGTAGGCTCCTCGCGTCTGGTCAAGACGGAGTATCGCGACCGTGGCAAGTTCGAGGCCCAGCTGCAGGTGGCCTCCGACATGCTGATATTCAGTATGCACACCGATATCTTCAAGTTCAACCGCGAACACTCGGTGCTGTTGACCGATTACGTCAAAGACGACGACGGCAACGCCTATTGCGGCATAATCAACATATACGACTTCTTGGCCGACTCGTTCAAGTACAACCGTAGCGCCGACGAAGGATATCTTATCGCCCGCATATTCGTCAACCGTCACCGCCACTTCTTCGTGGAGGGCAAGCGTCAGGGCAGTTACAGCTACGACACGTTCGGCTCGCAGGTGTTGACACCGGAGATTCTGACCGACATAATAGAGACCGCCATACTCTACGCCGCGGAATTCGACCTGTTGGTCCCCCCTTACGACACGCAGAAAATAATAGCCGTAGAGCAGGTCAACACCAAGATAGAGAACTCCAAGATACAGACCGGCAAACGTTTGGGCTACAAATTCAACTCCGACGACATATAGGGGGGGGGCACAGCCCCCTCTTTGATAAACTACAACGTCGGGAGGTAGCTAAAGGAAGGTGAACACGGCATGTCGGTGTCGTTAATATGGTGGGTGAATTGAGGCACAGCCCCTTTCTTGATAAACTACAACCTCAGGTGGTAGCCAAAGGGTAGTGAACACGGCATGTCGGTGTCGTTAATATGGAGGGTTAATAGAGGCACAGCCCCCTTTCTGATAAACTACAACGTCGGGTGGTAGCCAAAGAAAGGTGAACACGGAATGTTGAGGTCGTTAAACAGAAAGTTACGGCTACGCACAAGAACCTGATACTCTTTCCGTTTATCGAGTCAAAACCAAATGAAAGGTGCTCCGGACATATCCACCTGACGGGATGAACGTTAATCCCAAACACGGAATTACGTAGCCTCCATCCGTGACATCTCTCACTTGACTTTAGCCGCTCCGTCCGCCACAAAGCACCCCGCACACGCCGTATCCCCCGCCTGTAATGTACAACGCACCCGGAACGCAGAACAACAAAATGTGCATAAAGATATATTATAAATGTTATCTTTGCGGATGCGCCGGTCGGCAACTGCCGTGCGGAGGCTACGATAAAAACAGTACTATATGAGCTATCTTATAAAACCGGACGGATACAGACCGCTGTTGGACCCCAAGCAGACGGAGGCCGGAATCAAACTGATAAAGGATTTTTTTCAGGACAACCTGTCGTCCGAGCTACGTTTGCGTCGTGTGACGGCTCCCCTGTTCGTGATGAAAGGCATGGGCATCAACGACGACCTCAACGGCGTGGAACGTGCCGTCACTTTCCCTGTCAAGGATCTCGGCGACGCACATGCCGAGGTGGTTCACTCTTTAGCCAAGTGGAAGAGGCTGACTCTGGCCGAATACGGGATAGAGCCCGGGTACGGCATATACACCGACATGAACGCCATACGCGCCGACGAGAGGCTGGGCAACCTCCATTCGCTATATGTCGACCAGTGGGACTGGGAACGCGTAATAGTCGAAGACGAGCGTAACACCGAATTTCTCAAAGAGACGGTGGAGGGCATCTACGCGGCCATGGTGCGCACCGAATACATGGTGTGCGAGATGTTTCCGCAGATAAAACCGGTTCTGCCACGCAAGTTGCACTTCATACACGCCGAGGAGTTACGCCGCCTATATCCCGATATAACGCCCAAAGACCGGGAACACGCCATAGCCGAGAAATTCGGCGCGGTATTCATCATAGGCATCGGATGCAAACTCGGCGACGGCACCAGACACGACGGGCGCGCCCCCGACTACGACGACTATACATCACCCGGCATTGACGGTCTGCCCGGCCTCAACGGCGACCTGATAGTATGGAACGACCTACTCAAATGCGCACTCGAACTCTCATCTATGGGAATACGTGTCGACAAGGCCACCATGTTGCGGCAACTGGAGGAAGAGGGACAGAACGAACGACTCGGCCTATACTTCCACAAACGGCTCATGGACGACACTCTGCCGCTATCGATAGGCGGCGGCATAGGACAGTCGCGCCTGTGCATGTTCTATCTGCGCAAAGCTCACATAGGCGAGATTCAGGCAAGTCTGTGGCCCGAAGAGATGCGTACGGAATGCAAGGCCTGCAACATACACCTGATCTGACGAGACATAAAGGCATGTTTTTTTCAGAAAAAGCTGTCGGACTTCGCAAACAATCCATGACTTATCCGTATCTTTGGCAAAGTCTCGGATAATCCCGCCTCGACAAAACCAAATTTCATTTGTTTTTGTGCTCGGCTTATTCGTATCTTTGGCTTCGCCTTAGATACTTCGCCTCGACAAAACCAAATTCCATTTGCTTTTGTGCCCGGCTTATTCGTATCTTTGGCTTCGCCTTAGATACTCCGCCTCGACAAAACCAAATTCCATTTGTTTTTGTGCTCGGCTTATTCGTATCTTTGTAAAAAGCGCAGGTCTCTTTCCGCACAATGAAACCACTGAAGCTCATAATATTAGGCATATCGTTACTGTTGTGTTGTCCCTCTATCGCGTCGGCGCAACAGATAGTGCCGCGTCATGAGGGGTTGGCGTCGGACACCGAATACATGGAATTGCTAAAGCGCGAGGTCGCCCTCACGACCGCCGCCGACTCCATCAGCTCCGTCATAGCGGAATGCCGAAAGATCATAGCCGAGAATCCGGAAAAAAGAGACACCTACTCCTCGGACATACTCCGCTTGGAGAGCGAGCTGTTCGACATACGCAACAACCTCGGCATGGTTACCTCACGTACCAACATAATAGAGCAGGAATACATAGTCAGGAACATGTCGGCGATCAACCGCACCGAGGAGCCGGAGACCAAGGATTTCTTCGACGAGAACCTGTCGGAGGGAGAGAAGGCGGCCCTGCGTTCGGTGGGTACTACCGACAGTCTGTTCATGCGTCTGAGCCTCACGTTGAAGGAGGCCGTGGCGCATAGGGAGGCGCTGTATAACGGCTATATGTCGGCTACGGACAAACGCTCCGCCGACTCCATCTCCGTGATGTTCGACACCGCCACCGCCGACATAGCCCGCCTCGACCGTGAGCTGTCCGATCGCTGGATAGATGTTTACGACACGCTACGATACGCCTACGAACGGTTACTCGACAAGATAAACACCCCCTCCTCCATGATGGAGCCTGTGCTGGAGATGTCGCGCAACCTTCGCAGCAAGAGGTCGGAGGCTCCTGCCCACTATGCCGCTCCGGCGTTGGCTATGTACGGTCGTCTGAAAAGAAAGCTCCCC
>CAMWRR010000200.1 GCA_947176715.1 uncultured Rikenellaceae bacterium
AAGGTACAGCGGCTCGGGTGTGCCGTCGTTGTTGACGGTGACCACGCAACCGGTGATACCTTCGTTGTAGAGCTTGTAGACGCCCAGACCCAGCTGAGTCGCGTACGAGAGGTCGTAAGCGACGGGACGGCAACAACGCAACTCGTAACCCATCTCGTTGGGACGGCTCTTGACCTTTATGCGGAGGTTTTTGAGTCTCTGCTGAACGAGCATGTTGAAAATGTGCGACTTGCTGACGTTACCTAGCTCGGGATGGCCGTGGTCGTCGTAGGTGAACTGTACGCCGGTGCCTATCACCTCCTCGTCGTCCATGAAGTGGAACACGCCCTCGCTGATGATGGCGATACCGTAAGGTATGCCCATGAGGCGACGTTTCACCATAGAAGAGATGACAAGACGGGTGATCTTATCGAATGTGATGGGCGTCTTGTTGAACATCTCGGGGATGATTATCATAGGATAGTGGCATGCCGATCCTATACCGAACGCCAAATGGCCGGCCTCGCGACCCATAGCCGACACTACGAACCAGTTACCGCTGGTACGCGCATCTTCATAGAGGGTCGTGGCGAGCTTCACACCCTCCTCTTTGGCCGAGTTGTAACCGAAAGTGGGAACGCCTGCGGGCAGGGGAAGGTCGTTGTCGATAGTCTTGGGAACGTGTATGTTAGACACGTTTATGTTACGGTCTCTCAGATATTTTGAGAGACGGTTCGCGGTAGAGGCAGTGTCGTCGCCGCCGATAGTGACGAGCAACTTGACGTTGTATTTCTCGAAGAAATCGGGACGGAACTCCTTGTCGGTGGGTTTGTAACGGCTCATCACAAGGTAAGAGCCGCCACGTGAATATATGTTGTCGGCTATTTCAAAATCGAGATATACGAAGTCGGGTTCGTCGGCGAAGAGGCTTTTGTAGCCGCCGTTGAGACCGAGCACGGTGTAGCCGTTCTGAAGGAATATTTTCGTTACGGAGCTTATCACCGTATTGATGCCGGGAGCGGGACCGCCGGCACACAAAATTGCAACTGCATCTTTCATAATGCGCTTATTTATAATTGTTTGGTTTGAATTTTTGACACATTCCCGTTTGCAAATACCTGCCTGTGTGGCCGTTATTCTTACGAGAGAGGCGGTCTGAAAACATAAAAAGCCCCCGTAATAAAACAGGGGCTTCCGAAATTATTTATTCAGAGCGTCGATAGCGTTGAGATCCTTGTAAGATACCTTAAGACGCTCAACGATAGACTCTTCACCCTTACGCAACCATGCGCGGGGATCGTAGTATTTCTTGTTGGGAGCGTCGGGACCCTCGGGGTTGCCGAGCTGACCCTGCAGGTAAGCCTCTTTGGCTACGTAGTATTTGCGTATGCCGTTCCAGAATGCCCACTGCATGTCGGTGTCGAGGTTCATCTTGATGACACCGTAGCTGATGGCCTCCTGTATCTTCTCGGGCTCTGAGCCTGAACCGCCGTGGAACACGAAGTTGACGGGCTTGGGACCGGTGTTGTGTTTCTTCTGGATATACTCCTGCGAGTTTTTGAGAATCTCGGGGCTGAGCACCACGTTACCGGGCTTGTAGACACCGTGTACGTTACCGAAAGATGCCGCGATAGTAAAGTTGGGGCTTATGGCGCTGAGCTGGGTGTAAGCGTAGTCGACATCCTCGGGCTGGGTATAGAGCTTGGACGAGTCTACGTGCGAGTTGTCCACGCCGTCCTCCTCACCGCCGGTGATGCCGAGCTCTATCTCGAGGGTCATGCCTATCTTGCTCATGCGTTCGAGATATTTCTTGCATATCTCGATATTCTCATGCAACGACTCCTCAGATAGGTCGAGCATGTGAGAGCTGAAGAGGGGCTTGCCGGTCTTTGCGAAGTGAGCCTCGCCTGCGTCGAGAAGACCGTCTATCCACGGGAGGAGCTTCTTGGCCGCGTGGTCGGTGTGGAGCACTACGGGCACACCGTAAGCCTCTGCCACGGTGTGAACATGAAGCGCGCACGATACCGCACCGAGTATGGCGGCTTTCTGGCCGTCGTTAGAGAGGCTCTTGCCCGCATAGAACGACGCACCGCCGTTAGAGAGCTGTATGATAACGGGGCTTCCGACAGCTGCGGCCGTTTCGAGAACAGCGTTTACGGTGTCGGTACCTGTGACATTGACAGCGGGTATCGCAAACCCGTGTTCTTTCGCGTATGCGAAAAGATCCTGAACGGCTTTACCGGTGAGAACGCCGGCGGGGAATTTTGAATTGTTCATTATGTCAATTATTTAGATGTTCAATCGAATGTTTCGTATATTCCGAAATATTTCTGCTCGCAAATTTAGTAAAATAATTCTAAATTGGAGTAAGAAATATTTTTATCCGAAACGCACACTCCCCCACTAAAGATGCCGTATTTCTTTCTCTACAAGCTGCAGTTGCCGGTTATCAGGGGGATAGCCTCACCACCCGCCCCCGCTCAAAATGAATATGCCGTTTTCACCTTCATATATCGACACAACCGACATATAAAGTTGATTCGAAAAAGAGCTAAGCTCCCTCGCCGTATGTTTTGTTCTGTGTTTTGCCTTCCCAGAGCATGAGGGCGTTTTCGGCGAGTGACAGCATTTCGTTTTCGCCGCCGTATACTGCCACGGGGGCCAAGAATTCCACCGCTTCGGTCACTTTGTCGCAGATGTGCTTGCTGTAAGCTATGCCGCCTGTTAGCAGGATGGCCTCTACTCTACCCTTGCATACCACCGCTGCTGCTCCTATGGCCTTGGCCACATTGTATGCGAATGCGTCTACTATGAGGGCGCTTTCGGCATCACCGGCCAGAGCGTCGTCTACGGCCTTTTTCATGTCGCCGTGTCCGAGGTGGGCCACTACCCCGCCCGCTCCGCATATTATGCGCCGTATCTCTTTTTCGTCGTAGTTGCCCGAGAAGCACATGTCGGCGAGCGTCCCGGCAGGCAGGGTGCCGCTACGGTCCACAGAGAAGGGACCCTCGCCTACCAATGCGTTGTTGACATCCTCCACGCGTCCCTGTATGTGTGCGCCTATCGATACGCCTCCTCCCATGTGGGCCACTATCAGGTTGACACGGTCGTAGTCTATCCCGTGCTCCCTGCAGTAACGGCGGGCGACGGCTTTCTGATTGAGTGCGTGGAATATGGAGTAACGCGGCGCCAGAGGATGGCCTCCGACATGGGCCACGTCGCTCATCTCGTCCACCACCACCGGGTCGGCTATGTAGGCCTTTACACCGGCTTCGTCGGCGAGCGACCGCGCTATAAGTCCGCCGAGGTTGCAGGCGTGTTGCCCCATTATACCC
>CAMWRR010000201.1 GCA_947176715.1 uncultured Rikenellaceae bacterium
CGGCTACCACAAAACTCCATCTAAAAATTCGAGGCCGTCTCTTTAAAAAATCTCGCTGCAATCTCTTTATATCAAATAAAGAGGGCCAAAAGCAACCGATAAAAACCGTCCGAACAACGCAACCCTACCCCCTCAAGTCCCGAAAAATGTATATATTTGCCGTTATGAAAAACGTCTGTTTCATAATGGCGTCGGCGTTGTGTCTGTCGCTGTGCACGGTCTCTTATGCGGGTGAGGACATCCGTCCCGACGGAGAAAAACGCGACACCGCGACCATTACAGAGCGTCCTAAACGGCCCAAGGCGACCGGTGCCTACGACCTTACGGGCGTCAAACCCTATCCGTTCGACTCACTGACACCGAGACAACAGAAGACCTATCTGCGTCAGCAACATCGCGACTCGATAAGGGCCGGGAAGAATTTCTGGATATCGCCTTTCGGCGGACCGTCGTATACCCCCGAAGCATCGGTAGGCATAGGCGGAGCCATACTCGCATCGTTCAAGGTCAATAAGAGCGACACGTTATCGTACCGTTCATTTCTGCCCGTGGGGGTCAATCTCTCCATAAACGGCACCATAGTGGTGGCAGGTGCCGGAACATTCTTTTTCAACGCCAACAAATTCCGCATCTACTCCAACTACGGATATCGCAACGAGCCGAGCCACTACTACGGCAAGGGCATGTCAACCATAGAGAGCCGTGTCCGCAGCGACTCTACCACCGGCTTCCGCAAGGAGAACGTTGTATTCAATCCGCGCTTCGTTTACGAGGTCAAACCGCATTTCTACGTGGGCGGAATACTCGATATCAACTACTCGCGCTCATGGAAGATAAACCCGGTCATGGCCGCCGACCCTTATAAGATGCGCTTCAAAGACAAGTATGTCAACGTAGGTCTGGGCGGCATTCTCCAGTACGACACGCGCGACGACGTGGCCACCCCCAACAAAGGCATGTTCCTGAGCGGGTCGGGCAAGTTCTACGGCAAATATCTGGGCGGAGCCTATAACTATCAGATAATGGAGCTGGAGTACCGCCAGTTCAAGCCCCTGTGGCGACGTGCCATATTGGCATGGATAGTAAAGACACAGATAGGCTTCAACGACGTGCCGTTCACCGAGTTGCCGTCGTTCGGTTCACCGTCCGATCTGCGCGGCTATCTGTTGGGACAGTACCGCGACCGCTCCATGGCCTACTCCATAGTGGAGTACCGACACATGTTCGGCACCATGTCCGACTACCGCCGCGGTAGCTTCCTCTCTAAGTTAGGGGTGGTAGGCTGGGTCGGCACGGGTACCTTAGGCGACAATCCGTCGGAATGGACGCGCTGGAAGCTCAACTACGGCGTAGGCTTGCGCGTCCAGATGCAACCGCGCAAGAATTTCCGTCTCGACATAGGCAAGGCCCACGGCACAAAAGGGGTACAGTTCTACCTCAACATGACCGAGGCATTCTGATATTCACAGACTAAAACCACGACAATGGAATCATTAAGAGAGATATACCGAATAGGCAACGGACCGTCGAGCAGCCATACGATGGGGCCTCGCAAGGCGGCCGGACTCTTTCTCGAACGCACCCCCGAGGCCGAGAGGTTCATAGTGACGCTATACGGCAGTTTAGCCGCCACCGGCAAGGGGCACCTCACAGACAAGGCCATAGAGGAGGTGTTGACAAAGCGCGGAGGCGTAGAGATAATATGGCATCCCGACGAATTTCTCTCTTTCCACCCCAACGGCATGCGTTTCGAGGGGTATCGCGGAGAGACCAAAGTAGGCGACTGGACAGTATTCAGCGTAGGTGGCGGCAAACTCGCAGAGGAGAACGCCGACGCTCTACCCGTGGAGCACGTCTACGACATGTCTACCATATCCGACATACAGCGGTGGTGCATAGACAACGGTTGCGCCTACTGGGAGTATGTGGAGCGTTGCGAGGGCAAACAGATATGGGACTATCTCGAAGAGGTATGGACGGTGATGAAAGCGGCCATAGAGCGCGGTCTGGAGGCCGAGGGGGCGTTACCCGGAGGATTGGGTGTGCGTCGTAAGGCTGCCGCCTATTACATAAAGGCGCGCGGGTATGTCGACACCATGAAGAACCGCGGACTACTCTACTCCTACGCCTTGGCCACCTCCGAGGAGAACGCGGCCGGCGGCGTAATAGTGACGGCCCCCACATGCGGCTCGTGCGGCGTGATACCAGCCGTACTGTACCATCTCAACACCACTCGCGGATTCAGCGAGATGCGTATATTGCGCGCGTTGGCAACAGCCGGTCTGTTCGGCAACGTAGTCAAAACCAACGCCTCCATATCCGGCGCAGAGGTGGGCTGTCAGGGAGAGGTGGGCGTAGCGTGCGCCATGGCCTCGGCCGCGTCGTGCCAGCTATTCGGCGGTACCCCGTCGCAGATAGAGTATGCCGCGGAGATGGGACTGGAACACCACCTCGGACTCACGTGCGACCCCGTATGCGGACTTGTTCAGATACCGTGCATAGAGCGTAACGCATACGCCGCCGCTCGTGCACTCGACTCCAACATATTCGCCACATTCTCGGACGGAACCCACTCGGTCAGCTTCGACAGGGTGGTGGAGGTGATGAAGCAGACGGGACACGACCTGCCATCGCTATACAAAGAGACGAGCAAGGGCGGATTGGCCAAGATTTAAACACCTCCCATAAAAAAAGAGGCAACCGTCGCTGTAACGGCGGTTGCTCTGAGAGGGGGACTGTCACTCCTACCTCTCTATTTTCCGGAAATTATATGTAATAGAAATATGGTATAGAATATATTATATGTTTTTTCATACGGCGCCCCGGATAGTTCCGGATGTCCGTTTGTTTGAACTTGATTTTGCATAAACTATGCCAAAATATCGGGAGGGTCGATGACTCTCCTCTTTTATTATCGACGGATGTGAGAGGGGCGGGACTCTCTCCCCTGCGGGAACTGGCTACGGATAATGCGCATACCTTTGGGAGGTTTTATAGTATATTTTTCGTCTCGATAATGCAATGAATTTTTATTAATGCGAATGTATCGCGTCATAAGATAGTGTTCAGATTAGGCGCTTTTCTACAGGAGGCCTAAGTGTAAATTTATTGTCTCGCCAACGTAGATAGTGTTTATTATTAAGAGCTGTTTTTACTATAAATATAGTATTCGGTATAATGCTTTTTGATTTTTGCTTCCTTACAGGAGTTTGATATTTAGTTTATCGTCTCGTAAACATGAGGGAGCGTTTGGATGGCTATACTTTAACTTCAAGCGAGAACGGAGAGCGGGCCGGAGACTGCGGGGG
>CAMWRR010000202.1 GCA_947176715.1 uncultured Rikenellaceae bacterium
GCTCCGGCCCGCTCGTCCCCTCCGCTACGCTACGGGGCCGCCAAGCGGAAAGGCTTATGGTCCTCGTTCCTCGGACCGAACCGAGCGGAATTGTGTTCTATGTCCTCGCTGACGCACGGACGGGGTAAATCGGAATGTGTTTGACGGTTCTATCTGGCATTCGGACGGTGGCGGAGTGTGGCTATGGTTTTCGCTGGTGATTGGTACTCGGGAGTAACGCGGAATGTGTCTATGGCTCTATCTGGCGCTCGGAGGTAATGCGAAATGTGTTTTAACCCTCGCTGGTACAGACAACCAAACTTTACAGCGGTTGTTTCTGACTCGTTTTTTACATCCTGTCGGCGACGTTATATAATTAAGGTATGCGGTTCGTTTCGGTTGCAGTGATTCCTGTCGGCGGTCGGGCGTCTCCTATGGTGTGGCGTTGCGTCATAAGGAATTAATGCGTATATTTGCGGTGTATTAAAAGTGAAGCGATATGATTTCAAGGCGACTCCTGCGCATACTGGCCATGAAGGCTCTGTATCAGCACGGTATGGACGGTTCATCGGCGGCAGATGCCCGGCGGGCTCTCAATTTCAGTATATATAAGTCTTACGAGCTCTATTTTCAGATGCTAGACCTTGTAGTGTCTGTTGCGGCGGAGGTGGAAGTTGTTCTTAATCAGCGTAAAAACAAACTTCGTCCTACTGAGGCGGACCTTAATCCGTCGATGAGATTTCCTGAGAACAGGGTGGTTGCGCAGTTGAGACGTAGCGAGGCTTTCAATGATTTCAAGTCGAAGAACGGCATATCGTGGCAGGGTCATGGCGAGGTGGTCCGTCGTATGGCGCTCAACCTTTTGGAGTCGGACTATTATGCCGATTATCTGCGTTCTGCGGATGATTATAATACGGATAAAGAGTTTGTTGCGGAGTTTTATCTGCGTTCTGTGGATGATTTCGCCATGCTCTACGACGCGTTGGAGGAGATGTCCGGCTATTGGGCCGACGAGGTAGAGTATTTCACCTCTTTCGTGATAAAGAGCGTCAGGGGCTTCAAGCAAAGGATGTGCGGAGAGCCGGGGTCGCCCGATCTCGACCTATTTCCCATGTACAAGGACGCCTCGGATGCCGATTTCGTCAAGAGGTTGCTCTCGGGGGCTCTCGACAATCGCGACCGCTACATGGGCTATATAGACGAAGTGACCCGCAACTGGGACCCCGAACGCATCGCATATATGGACAAGGTCATCATTCTGCTGGGAATATCGGAGTTGGAGAATTTCCCCGACATTCCGCTGAAGGTGACATTGGACGAATATATAGAGATATCGAAGTATTACAGCACACAGGGTAGCAGCGTCTATGTCAACGGTATGCTCGACAAGATAGCCTCGCTTTTGTGCGAGAGGGGGCTTGTCGACAAACGTCAGTAAGGCTCGTGCGCAATAATATGCGTGTTTTGACGTTTAAAGTCAGGTGAGGCGCGTGCCCACGAAGATGATTTGTTATGAAAAGATACCTTATTATAATAGCTGTTGCGGCGCTTTCCGTCTCTTGCGGCATACGCGGAGGAGAGGGCGGCGCGGCTACGGATGGCGATAACGCTGTAGAGGTGACGGTGGCGGACGGTCGCACTTTCGACATGGTGCCCGGCGATACGCTGATAGCGGTAAAGCTCGGCTCGATAGACCTCGGACGCATGAGGGAGGGCGAGATGGTGCGCGGCGATTTCACCCTTGTCAACAGATGCGGCAAGTCGATAGTGATACTCGATGTCAAAGGCTCGTGCGGGTGCGTGGGGCTGGATACCGATCTGAGACCATTTGCCGACGGAGAGTCCAAGAAGGTGTCGATGTCGTACGACTCCAAAGGCAAGGAGGGGCGACAGACCGCTATGATATCCGTGAAGACCTCGGCGGGCGAATATAAGATAGAGCTGAAAGCCGATGTCAGAAAGAGCGATTCAGAGTGAGTAATATTTCAGAGTAAAACAAACCGATTAATAACAGGGTCGCAAGGGGCTGGTTCGGGGTGTCGTTTTAGAACGGTTTCCCGACGGATTAACCGACAGATTAATAGACAGATTAACTGACAGATTAACCGACAGCCGCTGAGACCGCAACAAAAACAATTATGATTTCAACACTCCTTATGGGCGGTGCTACCGGAGGTACCAATGTCGGCGGTGGCGGAGACATGACCTCGTTCGTGATAACGATGGTGCTCATCTTCGCGGTTATGTATTTCCTTATGATACGTCCGCAACAGAAACGTCAGAAAGAGCTTAACAAATTCCGCGAAAGTCTGGCGGGCGGCACCAAGGTGATAACCGCGGGCGGCATATACGGCACCGTACGCAAGGTGGAGGGCAATATCGTGTATCTCGAGGTGGCTAAAGACGTGGAGATAAAGATCGACCGCTCTATGATTATGCGTGACAGCAGCGACAATATGGCAAAATAGCGTGTCTGTACACGCTACCAGAGGGCTACGCTCCGTATCGGGGTGCGGCCCTTTTTCCGTTTGTGGGTGGGTATGCGGCGGTGGTTATTTTGCAGTTGTCGGGGTTTTGTATATCTTTACGGAAGATAATGGCGGCGGACCTTTGACAGGGCAGTGCCGTGCGGAGACGTGTTGCCGTTGTTGTCTGAATGGTTGTTGCGCAGGTAATAAAAGAATTTCCCGTGAAAAAGTTCATAGCCTTTTTTAAGGATCCGTTGTTGTTGGTTTTCATTGTGATAGCCGCCGTCATGTGGTATCTTAACCACCTTAACGCCACATTCACGAGCGATGTGACGGTGCCCATAAAGGTGCGCGGCATGTCGGGGGTGGACAGGAGCGATTCGGACGGCACGTTCGACGTGGTGTGTCAGGTGCGCGGCAACGGTTACACATTGATGCTGATGAATCTGTTTCCGCGCTATGCCGCTATGGAGCTGTCGGCGTCGGACATCTCGGTGTCGACCGACGAGTCCGATTCGGCCTACTATAACGTGAATCTCCGCTCTTTGGAGAGGGCCATATCATCGCAGATAAAGGGGGTGGAGCTCGTAGGGCTGCTCAATAACGAGGTGCGCATAAGGGCCGACCGTTACGCCGAGAAGACCGTAGACATCAAGCCCCGCATACGTTTCGACCGTCAGGGCCAGTATATGCAGTTGGGTCCTGTGGTGTTGGAGCCGTCGTCGGTGGTGATAAAGGGGTCGGTAAGAGATGTGGCTGTATCTTATACACATATCCGAGCCCACGAGACTAAGGCGAATATGGTTATGGGGCTGGGGGGTGTAAAAAAAAATGGGGGGGGGGGGGGGGG
>CAMWRR010000203.1 GCA_947176715.1 uncultured Rikenellaceae bacterium
GTCTGGCCGTGGAGGCTATGCAGGAGTACGGCATACCCGCGAGTATAAAGCTCGCACAGGCGCTCATAGAGTCCGATAACGGCAACAGTCCGTTGGCGCTCAAAGCCAACAACCATTTCGGCATAAAGTGCAAGACTACTTGGTCGGGGGACAAGATGCTCCATGACGACGACGAGAAAGACGAGTGTTTCCGCAGCTACCGCAGTGCGTACGACTCCTACCGCGACCACTCCGACTTCTTGGCCGACTCACCCCGCTACCGCTTCCTCTTCGATCTCGACCCTACCGACTACAAAGGGTGGGCACGCGGTCTGAGCCACGCCGGTTATGCCACCAATCCCGACTACGCCAACATGCTTATAAAGGCCATTGAGCAGAACGGCCTCTACAAGATAGACAAGGAGATTACGGCCAACACCCCCTCAGTAGGCAAGAACAGCACCGGCAAGAGCAGTGCCCGTAACGACAACAAGACGACCGCGCCGGCAACCGCTCCCGCCGCTCCCGTTAAACAGACAGCCGCTACCGATCCCGCACCGACACAGACAGCCACCCCCAAAGAGGAGCTTCCCGAAGGCGTACTCAAGGTCGAGTCGCGCCCCGGTGTCGCTCAGAGGACGGTCTCTGCCGGTCCCATCGTGATACCCGGGCCCAAGGTCATAGGCTCCACCCGCTCACCGCAACGCTCTACGCGCACCACACAGACCAGAAACACCGTGACGACCCCTGCCGCCACACCCTCGGCCCCCGTTAAGGTTCCGGCGCCGGTGGTAGCTCCCGAGAAGAGGAGCGGCAACCATAAGAACGAGAAGAAGAACGACGATCTTTACGCATACAATCCCGAGGATTTCGAGCCGGCGAAGCCTGTGGAGGAGGCACCGCGTCCGCGCAAACACATAGATATGCCCCCCGCACCCGAGGCCGCGCGTCCTTCTGGCACCTCGGAGATAGTCTACGGCGCACCCGTGAACTCTCCGGCCGGGTTCTACGACGGACCCAAATTCGACCCGGCAGGCATGCCGGCATCCGGAAGCAAGGGCGGCATACTCATATACCGCAACAACAACATCCCCTGCACCATAGCCGCTCCGGGACAGACCATGCAGTCGATAGCCTCGGCACTGAAGATAAAGCCGGCCACACTGCTCGCCTATAACGAGCTTAACGGCGAGCCAGCGGGCATAACCCCCGGCAGCATCGTCTACATAGCTCCCAAATCGAACTCGGTGCGCAACGGATACAAGACGCATTACGTGGTCAAGGGCGAGACCCTTCACTATGTGGCTCAGAAATACGGCATATACGTAGCCAAGCTCGCAAAGGTCAACGGCATGGATCTCAATTATCAGATAAAGCCGGGACAGAAGCTCCGTCTGCAATAGTTGCCGATTTATTTGTCCGGACGGATTAAAAACAGTACATTTGCACTGATTGACACTTTTAATATTATATTGACTATGGCTTACAAAATTGACGAAACGATGTGTGTCGCATGCGGCACCTGCATCGACGAATGTCCCGTCGGCGCGATATCTGCCGGCGATGTCTACTCAATCGATCCCGATACCTGCACCGAGTGCGGTACATGCGCGGACGTTTGCCCCGTTGGTGCTATCAAGCTCTAAGCATACAACAACAACCGATAACAGGTGTCTTTGCGTTACGACGCGTAAGGCACCTGTCTCTTTATAGTGGTTACCAATCAGGCGGATATGTTCGACAGATATATTCTCGACAAGGCTCTGGCCCGTGAGACCCTTACCACACACGAGGCTGCCGCACTACTGACGGAGGCCCCGTTCGACGATCTGGTGTCGGCGGCGGACAGCGTGCGTGCCGCGCTACACCCGGGCGACACGGTGACTTGGCAGATCGACCGCAATGTCAACATCACCAATATATGCGTCAGCGGGTGCAAGTTCTGTAATTTCCATGTCAAAGGCTCCAACAACCCACGCGGATATATCACCACGCTCGACGAATACGATGCCAAGATAGAACGTATGCTGGAGTTGGGCGGCGACCAGCTGCTATTGCAGGGTGGGATGCACCCGCGTCTCGACATAGGCTACTACGAGGAGCTGTTCCGCGAGCTCAAACGCCGTTATCCCTCCGTCAAGCTACATGCCTTGGGGCCTCCCGAGATTTTCCACATAGCACGCATAAGCCGCATTACAGTAGCCGAGACCCTCGAACGTCTGCGAAAGGCGGGGCTCGACTCATTGCCGGGGGCGGGAGCAGAGATTCTATCCACGCCGTTACGGCGCGACATATCGCCGGGCAAGTGTACCGCCGAACAGTGGCTGGAGGTGATGGCCGAGGCTCACAGGCAGAACATTCCCACCTCCGCCACCATGATGTTCGGCCACAAGGAGACACCGGAGGAGCTGGCCGGCCATCTTATAAGCATACGCGACCTGCAGGCACGCAGACCCGAAGGCACATACGGGTTCATCGCCTTCATAGCATGGCCCTATTGCAGCGGTGGTACCGTGCTCGAGAGCGAGGGGGTTGTGTCGCACACCTCGCCAGAAGATTATCTGCGTGTTGTGGCGACGGCACGTCTGGTTCTCGACAATATCGACAACATACAGGCCTCGTGGCTTACCGTAGGACTCGACACCGGACTGAAAGCACTGAGATGCGGAGCCAACGATATGGGGTCCATAATGATAGAGGAGAATGTGGTGTCGTCTACGGGACTGTCCGATACCGTGATAGATGCCCGACGCATGGTGGCGGCCATAAGGTCGGCAGGGTTTAGACCGCAACTGAGAGATCAACTGTACAGACCTCGGGAGGTGAAGTCCATTATTGACGACACGATGTAGAACTCGTTTCGCTCGGGGAGAGTTTGGAGGTTTTGAATTACAGTGAGTTTTTGTTCGTGCGTGGGTGGTGGGATTGAATTGTGTGTACATGAACCATTAACGCTTTAGGGATTGTTCGGGGCGTGCCTAAGCCATTAAATCTTTGGGTATTTTATAAGTTAGTGACGTACGGGGAGGAAGTTTTCGGGATGTTCAGGGCGTGCGTGTCATCTGAACGCTCGAGTTGTCGGGTTGTTTGCGCGGTGGTGTTTGTCACTCTCTGTGCATAGGGGAGTCTGTTTTTGTTGGGTGAGTTCTCGCCGGTTGCGGCCCTTTCGTGCCGCTTTAGGGATTTTATAGGTTGGTGAATTACGGGGAGGAAGTTTTCGGGGTGTTCAGGTCGTACGTGTTGTCTGAACGCTCGAGTTGTCGGGTTGTTTGCGCGGGCGTATGTGC
>CAMWRR010000204.1 GCA_947176715.1 uncultured Rikenellaceae bacterium
ATTAGCGTCGCGTTGATTCTTGTGTCGACGAGGGAACCGTCCATCGCAAACTGTATTCCGAGAATAGCTGAACCGTTACGGAGGTAGAGTAGTGTTTTCAACCCTATTTCCCGTAAAAACAAACCGATCTGAGAATCGCATATTTGAAAGCCGTATTATGAGGAGGACTGAACCGACCGTTTTGAACACACTTTTAAAAGAGCTTTTATCCGATAAAAATACCTTTTCCAAAGGTCTTGTCGAGGGAAAAGTTCTTAATTCGTGGCGTGATGTGGTGGGTCCTTATCTTGCTGACTCAACATCCAAACTGACCTTACGCGACGGGGTTATCTATGCCTCTTTCTCTTCGGCCGCCGCAGCTAACGATTTTTTTGTACGACGTACCTCTATCCTTGCGGCTTTGAATAAGATTGCCGGATTCAAACTCATTCGGTTTATTCATGTTTCGTTAGGGTAGGGGTGTGGCCGGATCTGTTCAGGGTTTCAATCTATTTATTTTTATTGCCGTTCGATAAAAATTCAAAACATCCGCACAATTATATATACATCAACACAAAAACAGCCTTTAGACACGAATAGGCTTACATTCCTCAGTTTTTATTATTATTCCGATACATCACCGAAAAAGGAGCCTGCGGGGGACCGCGCCTCGCGGCGGGCATAAGAGAGGTTAGTTGTGGGCATTTAGCGAATAGCGCTTATAGATTAGCTACTCTCCCTTGCGGGCCTCCGTTGGGGGGAGATTTTTGCCCATCGCGAGGTGCGGCCCGCCGGGTTTGAAGCGTAGCAAAAACCCGCTAAAAGGAAAGTGTTTGACGGGCTCTCGCATTCGCTAAGACCGCATCCGGAACGAATATAAGTTTTACAGGACGGCAATAATTTACTTTTTGTGTATAACGGTATAGATTTGGGGTGTGGGTTATTTGTTTGCGGTGACGGTGCATTTTTTGTCAGACAGATCCGACGTTAACTGAATTTGTTTTCGGGAGAGGCGGGGTCTAAGTCAAATTATAGTGTGTGAAGTGCGGCCCGCTCTTAATTATCTCGGGTCTGCCGAGCGGGAGATCTTACTCTCTTCCTGTCTCGGACTTAAACAAAAGTCTGCTAATAGAACCTTTGGTTGCATTGTGATATAATCTATTACTGTCCGTTAAAACCTGTATTCATCGTGACTACATGACATGTAAGGTCCTGAGCGTAGCGAGGGGTAAGTGTTAAACACAATTTCTGCTTTTAAGAACAGGGGCACACCTCTTGCCGGGCAGAAATCACCGTTAGCTCCGCAGGTGAGAATAACGAAATCACAAGTATTAAGATACCTAATCACACCCTGTTTAAATTTTTCGTCTCCCCTTAGATTTTGCCCTATATAAAGATAAGGTTTTGGTTAAAGATTATGTGCAGTTATGGAAATACCGCCCTCCTTGTTTGTTGTAACGATAGGGCGGTTGTGTGTTCCACGTGGAACAATAGCCCCGTACTTGACACGCATGTTCCACGTGGAACATACAACAGGGCATCCGCCAATGTTAGTTATCTTGCGAAATAGACGAGCAATATATTGACATCCGCAGGAGATACTCCGGGTATTCGTGAGGCCTGTCCCAATGTGGCCGGCTTTATCCTGTTCAGCTTTTGGCGAGCCTCTATGGTTATGGATTGGAGGGTGTCGAAATCGAAATCGCTCCTTATCTTTATGTTCTCGAGGCGTTCGAGACGTTCGGCAATGAGCCTTTCGCGCTCTATGTAGCCGCTGTATTTAATCTGTATAGCCACCTCCTCGACAACCTCTCTGTCGCAACCGTTCTCGTCTGCGAACTCTTTTAGTGCGGGCACCGCCTCGATGAGTGTCTCTATGTTGACCTCGGTGCGTGATATCAGGTCTGCGAGTTTGCGTTTTTGTGTTATGGGTGATGAGCCGAGGCTGTTCAGGTAGCTGTTTATATCCTCGGGCATTATGCCGTACTCCTTGACAAAAGAGAGCAGAGCTTCGGTTTTGGCCTTTTTGCGGGTGACCACATCCATTCTGTGGCTGTCGGCGAGACCTATCTCGTATCCTATGTGAGTAAGCCTCATGTCGGCGTTGTCGCCACGCAGGAGTATGCGGTATTCGGCGCGGCTGGTAAACATTCTGTACGGTTCGTCCACCCCTTTGGTGACCAAATCGTCTATCAGCACGCCTATGTACGCCTCGTTGCGTCGCAATACCACCGCCTCCTGTCCGGATATGGCCCTGTGTGCGTTTATACCGGCCATCAACCCTTGTGCGGCAGCCTCCTCGTATCCGGTGGTGCCGTTGACCTGACCTGCGAAATATAGTCCTTTTATGAGCTTGGTTTCAAGTGAGTGGTACAGCTGTGTGGGCGGGAAATAGTCATACTCTATCGCATATCCGGGTCTGAAAAGAGCGATGTTCTTGAAGCCCTCTATCTGCGAAAGGGCCTCGAACTGCACCTGCCACGGCAACGACGACGAGAAACCGTTGAGATAATATTCCGTGGTATCTCTCCCCTCCGGCTCCAAGAATAGCTGATGCTGATCTTTGTCTGCGAAAGTGCGCAACTTGTCCTCTATGCTGGGGCAGTATCGCGGACCTATTCCGGCAATGGTGCCGTTGAACAGGGGCGAGTCTGCGAATCCGCTACGCAATGTTTCATGCACTTGCGGCGACGTATAGGCCAAATAACACGGCAACTGCTCCCGTACCGCTTCTACCTCCGGCAGAAACGAGAATTTTTCGGGGCGTTCGTCGCCGTATTGGGGCGATAGCTTGCCGAAATCGACGCTACGTCCGTCTATGCGCGCCGGGGTACCGGTCTTCATGCGTCCCACCTCGAAGCCCATATCGGCTAATTGCGCGCTTAATCCGTAAGATGCCATGTCGCCCAAACGGCCGCCGCGAGCCTGAGCGCGTCCTACGTGTATCAACCCTTCGAGAAAGGTGCCTGCCGTCAGTATCACCGCTTTCGACCGGAACAACATGCCCAGTTGTGTTTTGACCCCTTTTACCGTGTCGCTCTCCGTCACAAGCTCCGTGACATTGTCCTGCCATAAGGAGAGGTTGTCGGTGCGCTCCAACTCACGCCTCCAAAGACGCGAAAATAGCTCTTTATCGCACTGAGCGCGCGGACTCCACATAGCGGCTCCTTTAGACCTGTTGAGCATGCGAAACTGTATGGTGGAGCGGTCGGTGATTATGCCCATCATACCGCCCAAAGCGTCTATCTCTCTGACTATCTGGCCTTTTGCTACGCCGCCAACGGCC
>CAMWRR010000205.1 GCA_947176715.1 uncultured Rikenellaceae bacterium
TCCCAGCTCGCGCGACAATATCTGCGCCGTGGTGCCGCCGCTCACTATGACCTTGCCGTCGAACGACCGTATCCTATCGGCCAACATTGCGTCCTTGTCGCCGTCGAAAGGGGGGCCGGTCACCACCAACACCTTACGCGGACGCCTGAAATAGACCACCGTACAGCTCATGTCGTTCTTGACCGCGAAAAGGTCGTTCATCTCCGCATGCGACACCACACGGCGGGCCAACTCTCCGGCCGATATGCCCGGGTCGGCTACAACGCTCCCTTCAAGCATTTCGGCCACTCCGTCCTCGCCCCACCCCCCGGGCATGCGACGGGAACCGGCCCCCGACTGTATCACGCCGTCGGTATAGGCCACTATGCGGTCCTCCACGGTGGCAGTGAACTTGGTCAGGAATATGTCTATCGAGCTTCCGTCCGGACAGTCGACCGGCTGACGACGGCGCGGCAGGTCGAGGACAGATCCGCCGCGCATAACGACCACGCGCGGATTCTCGAACTCCACTATGCGCACCACCCCGTCGTAAGGGGTTATGTTGACTATTGTGAACGTGGCCTGACGCAGGTCGGAGAGACGGTCGCCGCGGGCGAATGTGCCTATCACGGTACGGGCCGCACGCATCATGTCCTCGTCAAGACGGGCGTAGCTTATCACCATGGAGGCTATCACCGAGGCCACCACGCTCGCCCCCACGCCGCTTCCTGCACCGTCGCTGAGCACCGTTATGATGCGGTCGTCGGTCTTGTGGTGCAGACACACGTCGCCGGAGACATTCTGACCCGCCTCGCATAGCTGACAGCTGTCGACCTCTACGAAAAAATCATCGTTATCGCTCATATTCCGATGTTTGAGACTCTATTATGGAGTTGAGGACAGCCTCGGTACGCGATGCCGTCTGTCCCAACAGATAGGCTATCTTCTGCACCGTCTCGAGGTTATCGTTTATGACGGCCTTGGAGCGCGACACTATCTCGCCGCTCCCTACGCTCGAGAGGAAGAGGTTGCGCACTACGCCGCATATCATGTCGCCCGGCAGACGGAACAGGGTCAGCGCCAACATGCGCTCCTTGACCTGTATGTCGCGCTCCAACAGCTCCTCCGAGCTACGGAACATGCCGGCCACCACGTCGGCCAAAGGAGCTATGCTGCCCAACGGCACGCCGACCAACCCCTCGGACGACTTGTAGGCCGTATGCGCCCCGGCGCCCATCATCTGCACGAAAACATCGTTGGCCTCAACTATGGCGAGCGAACGGTCGGCCACGAATACCCCGGAGTGTATGTGGGCCAGCAGGGCGGAGAAGCGGTCATGCGACATCTTGCGCAGATAAAGCGAACACATGTCGCGCACGGCATCGCCCATGGCCACGGCACGGGCGAAGTCGCGACAACGGGCATAACCGCAGGCGCCGCAATCGATAGCCTCGCCGTACGAGCCCACGCCCATGTCGCCGAGCACCTCGGCTATCTCGCGCTCGTTAACCTGACAGACCACAGGGTCGGGCTCGTGGTAGGCAGACGTTACCACTAGCGGCAGGTCGTTGCCGGGACGACGGCTTCGCTCCGAGGCGCAACGCCTCAACGTCAGCTCGCCGTCGACATAGCCGGTGTGCCTCAGACGTCCCGGACCGTGTATGCACCCGCCCTCGCAGGCATACAGCTCTATATAGAGCGGATGTCCCGCGATGCCGTCGCGATGGGCCTCGAAAAGCCTTTTTATATTGTCGACACCCGAAACGGAACAGGTCTCCAACCCCGGCACCACTCCATGCGGCGAAGATGTCTCCATGAAACGGCCGGGCAACACGTAGTCGAGCCCGGTACGCGCCTCGAACGGCTCGAAACGGTAGCTGTCGTTGCCGGGCAACAGATCGAAGCTCACGTTCTCCATGCGCATCCATTCGTCCAGCTCGTCGAATGTAATTGAGGCATCTATGACACCCTCGCCGCGCGAAGCCGCCCCTTTTATGGCTATGCACGCACCTATGCAGACCACGGCGGTGTCGGGACCGTATATGCGGCGCAACATGCGGGCGTGCAGCACGGCGGGAGAGGCCACCGGCGCGAGGCTCTCCACATAGGAGGGGTAATATTTGGCCACGAGGGCGTTGGCGGCCGGACAGAAAGAGGATATGACAGGGGTGCCGCTCTTGCGTATGGCATCCGCATACGGAGCCGACATGCACTCGGCACCCAAGGCCGTCTCGCTGACATGGGTGAAACCCAACAACTTAAGTGCCTCTATCATACGACAGGGGGCTATATCCTTATAAAAGGCCATCCACTCCGGCGAGAGCGAGGCCACCACCGTACGGCCGGTACCTGTCAGCGAACGGACCCGCGACAAATAGTCCTCCGTGAAACCTATCGACGAGGGGCAGGCCGTATAACAGTCGCCGCAGTCGATACACCTGTCGGGAACAATGGAGGCCGCCCCGTCGGCATAGCGCACGGCCTTGACACTGCAACTGCCGATGCAACGGTGACAGGCGCCGCAATAGTCTCTTACCACCTTGAGCGAGGCTATGTTATGATTCATAAAAAAATATGGACGTTTAGTAATAATTACGCAAAGATAATATTATTTTTGCAGTGCGAAGATCGCTATACGACATTTGTCGCTTAAAATAGTTAAAGCATGAGGCCGTTATTCGTCATAGCGTTGTTTGCGGCGGCAGCGGCCTTTACGTGGAGCGACTGCAAGGCGCAATCGAGGATAATACCGCCGTTATACGGCCATCAGGTGGTAGGTGGCGACACCCTGCCGTCGTTCAGGCTGGCCCGCATACCGGTCTATTCGTCGCGTTACCGCAGACGCGTAAGCCTCCGCAAATACGAGCGGCTGGTGCGTGCCGTGCGGCTGGTCTACCCTATGGCGCAGGAGGCACAGGAGCTGCTCGCACAGATGGAGGCCACCCTGCCCACGCTCCGCACCAAAAAGGAGCAGGAGGCCTACGTAAAGAGTGTGGAGCGCGACATAAAGACCAGATATACCCCGGTGCTCAAAAAGATGTCGATGTATCAGGGTATGGTGCTCGTAAAGCTGATAGACCGTCAGACAGGGCGTAGCTCATACGCTTTGGTGCGGGAGTTCCGCGGACGCTTCTCGGCCTTTTTCTGGCAAGGGATAGCCCGCATGTTCGGCGGCGACCTCAAGGCGGAGTACGACCCCGAGGGCGACGACGCCCTGCTCGAACAACTGATAGAGCTGTATGAGCTGGGGCTGTTGTGATTGCATAACGTGGTGCGTCGTGAA
>CAMWRR010000206.1 GCA_947176715.1 uncultured Rikenellaceae bacterium
GAGCGGTGGTGGTAAAATCCTTAGTCGCTGAGCATATATCGGGCGAGGTGTCGGCTGCGGGTGCGGGCGAGTGCTATCCCGCGGCGGCCGACTATCTCAACAGCTACATAAGCTATAACGGTTTGGAGAGGCATCTCGATATAGTAAGAGCGGCCAAAAAACGCCTCTCTATCCCCGTCATAGCCAGCATCAACGCCAAGAGCGGCGGCGAATGGCTGCGTTACGCCTCCCGCATGGCCGAGGCCGGTGCCGACGCCCTTGAGCTGAACCTCTTCTATATGCCGACTTCAGCCTCGGAGAGTGCGGTTGTCATAGAGCGACGCTATCTCGACACCGCCGCCGAGGTTATCGCGGCGACTGATCTGCCGGTGGCCGTCAAGATACCCAACCGCTTCACCAATCCGCTCAACATAGTGCAGGAGCTATATAACCGAGGAGCCAAGGCGGTGGTCATGTTCAACCGCATGTGGGAGCCGGACATAGACATAAACACGATGACCGTAGGTTCCACCGAGATATTGAGCGACCGTACCGAGATGCGTACCCTCGTCCGTTGGATAGCCATGACGGCGGGTGCGGTAAACGCCATCGACATAGCCGCCTCTACCGGTATCGACAGCGGCGAATCGCTCGTCAAGGTGTTGCTCTCGGGGGCATCTGCGGCGTGCGTATGCTCTGCCGTATACAAAGGCGGCGACAAGGTCATAGCCGCCATGCTCGATACCTTGCGCGAGTGGATGGAGCGTAACAGCTACACCGATATAGCCCGCTTCAAGGGGCGTATGGCGCACAAACCCTCCGACGAAGACAGCCTCTACGAGCGCGCGCAGTTCATGAAATATTTCTCATCATACCGATAGACATGACAAAAGACCTCAAAGCGATAGCCTCGCATTTCGACACCGACGCCCCCGCAGTGTCGGTAAAGCCGTTGGGCGAGGGATTCATCAACGACACATTCGTGGCCGCTACCGACGGCGGCAGTCGTTATATCCTGCAACGCAAGAACAGCTCCATATTCAAGGATGTGCCCGCCATGATGGATAACATCAAGCGCGTCACCGACCACCTCAAGAGGAAGATAACGGAGGCGGGAGGCGACCCCGTGCGCGAGGCCATGACGGTGATTCCGGCCCGCGACGGCGCCCTCTATTATAAAGATGGCGACGACTATTGGGCCATGTCGTTGTTTATCGAAGATACGCTATCATACACCGCGGCCACCGATGCCTCGCTGGCCTATCAGGGCGGCAAGGGGATAGGTCTGTTCCAGCGTCTTCTCTCCGACTTCCGCGAGCCTCTGGCCGACATACTGCCCGGTTTTCACGATATGCGTTTTCGTCTTGCCCAGTGGGACGAGGCTGTGAGGGCCGACAAGGCCGGACGCGTGGCATCGCTCACCGAGGAGATAGGCTGGATAGAGTCGCGCAGAGACGAGATGATGAAGTTCTGGGAGTTGGTGGAGAGCGGCGTCATTCCGCGTCGTGTGACCCACAACGACACCAAGATAAGCAACATACTCTTCGATGCCGACGGCGAAGTGCTATGCGTCATAGACCTCGACACCGTCCTCTCGGCCACCGCGCTCAACGACTTCGGCGACTCCATACGCTCATATACCAATACGGGCGAGGAGGACGACAAAGAGCTCGACCGCGTTTCGATGAGCCTCGACATGTTCCGCGGCTACACTGCCGGTTACCTCTCGCAGGCGGGCGATTTTCTGTGCGAGGCCGAACGCGACAATCTCGCATTCTCGGCGTTGTTCATAACATACGAGCAGGTGTTGCGCTTCCTTATGGACTACATCGACGGCGACACCTATTACCGTATAAAATATCCGGACCACAATCTGGTGCGCACCCATGCCCAGTATAAGCTGTTACGTAGCATGGAGGAGCAGTACGATGCCATGAGACGGACGGTTGCAGAGGAGCTTGCGGGAAGATGAAAGAGCTGTCGGTAGAGAGGATTGCCCGTCCGTTGTCGCACGACGAGGCGGCCGCGCTTCTCGATGAAGCGACGGCGCATAGGATAGCCTGTGTCAACTGGCCCGACTCCTATCCCTATATGCCTGAGGTGGCTTTCTCGGTGTTGCATGACGGCGACACCATATATCTGCGTTACACAGTGGAGGAGAGCAGCGTTGCCGCCGTAGCCCCGCACGACAACGGCCAGGTGTGGCTCGACTCGTGCGTGGAGATGTTCTGCAGTTTCGACGGTAGCGGCTACTACAATCTCGAAGCCAACGCCGCCGGACAGGTGCTTCTGTCGTACAGGGTGCCGGGAGGGGATAAGGTTATGGCCGACAGCTCCGTGCTCGCCGCGGTAGGCCGTTATCCGTCGTTGGGGCGCGAGCCTTTTGCCGAAAGGGTGGGGCAGACACGTTGGAGCCTTATGCTCACCATACCCAAAGAGGCGTTTTTCCGTAACGGGATAGAGTCGTTATGCGGAGCGGAGGCCACTGCCAACTTCTACAAGTGCGGCGATAATCTGCAAACGCCGCATTTCGTATCGTGGAGTCCTATAGATAATCCGAAGCCCAATTTCCATCTGCCGCAATATTTCGGCAAGGTGCGGTTTATGTAAATAGTGGTTACTGACTGATAGTACCGGAGAGCGTTTTAATCGCTCTCCGGTATTTTTTATCTATTGTCGCAGGTATCGTTTTTCGGTCTGTGACCATACCCAAACATGCGTTATATGAATAATTCCGGTATTTTGTAAAATATTTTTCTCTTTTTAAAATAAACTCCGTTGTTTTAGAAAACTGCTAAGGACCTATGGATAAGAAAAAACATGGAGTTGTAATTACGTTGCCGCCGCATCTGTCGGAGTTGCCCGTGCGTATAGTCAGGGGCACCGGCGGTAAGGAGCTGGTGTGCAGTATAGAGCCGTCGGAGGACGACGCTGTCTGCAAATCGGACAGGCAACGCAAATATGCTTTCGTGTGGCGTCAGAACAGCTATCTGAAGCTCACGCTCGACGAGATTGTACACCTCGAGGCGTGCGGAAGCTATTGCACGATACACATGCTGGAGCAGAAAGAGATGGTCATATCGTCACGTCTTGCCATAGTGGAGAAGGTATTGCCCGATACCGATTTCGTGCGGATACACCGCTCCCATATAGTAAACCTCAGGCACGTGACGTGTCTTACCGGTAACACAATATTCGTAGGCAAACAACATATG
>CAMWRR010000207.1 GCA_947176715.1 uncultured Rikenellaceae bacterium
GATGATAATATATTAGCATTGTTTTTTTATTAGTATATGCGTATAATAAGATATTATATAATATTCTGATTTACTTTTCCTTGTTTTGTGGGGGCTCTTCGGGGGCCACTTTTTGTGCGGAAGCGGCTCTCCGTCGTTGAGAGGCGGTTTTGCCTGTTAGTACGGCTACTATAGCTCCCTACAAATCCGCATTAATCGTCACCCGCACCCCTTTCAGCTCGTCTGCCGACAGTTCGTCGAGCGATTTTCGGAGCATCGTTTTGGCCCGGGCGAGGTCGGCGCCTTTCTCTATTCTCACGGTGACGCTCCGTAGATACTCTCCGCGGATTCGGTCTATCATGGGTATGGCCGCATCGCCGGCACGGCTGCCGAACAGGCGTCGGCACCGGCGTGACAATATGTCGGCGGCACTCTCAACGCGTGCTATGTCGCGGTGTCTGAGGGTTATCTCTATCAGACGGAAGAAGGGCGGGTACATATATCGTCGCCGTTCGGTTATCTCGCGGTCGAACATGGAGCGGTAGTCGAAGTTTACGACGTCGCCCACTATGCGTTTCAGGTCGTGCGAGCTCTGTATTATCAGCTCCCCGCGCGAGCTTCCGCGACACATGCGTCCCGCTATCTGCACCAGTAGCTGGAAAGTGTGTTCCGACGCCCGGAAGTCGGGGAAGCATAGCAGGTTGTCGGCGTTTACCACCCCCACGAGTCCGATGTTGTCGAAGTCGAAGCCTTTGCTTATCATCTGAGTACCTATTATTATGTCGGCCTCGTGCGATGATATTTTACGCAAAACCTCGCCCAACTCGCGCTTGGAGCGGGTTATGTCGGCATCGAGCCTCACGGTGCGTGCCCCGGGTATGAAGCGGGCTATCTTCTCCTCTATGTTCTCGGTGCCTATACCCTCCGTGGTGATGTTGTGCGAGCCGCACGAGGGGCACCTGCGCACCGCCTTTTCGGCATGGCCGCAGTAGTGGCATTCGAGCCTGTCCTTGACTTTGTGGTAGGTGAGCGTCACGTTGCAGTCGGGACAAACGGGCGTGTAGCCGCATTCGAGACACTCCATGCGCGAGCTGTAACCGCGACGGTTCTGAAAGAGTATCGCCTGTTCGCCCGCGGCCACCGTCTCCTGCAGACGACGCAACAGGTATGTGCTGAGGTAGCGGGTGTCGGCATTGTAGCCCTGCTCGCGCTTTTCGCGGGTGGCTATGGTGCGGCGGTCTATGACGGTAACCTTGGGGTCGCCCAGACCGTTGTATCGCTCCCGTAGCGTCACAAGGGCGTATTTGCCCGTTATGGCGTTGTGGTAGCTCTCCACCGACGGGGTAGCCGTTGTGAGCAACGCTTTGGCGCCGTGTATGCGGGCGAGCATCATGGCGGCGTCGCGGGCGTTGTAGCGGGGTGCCGGTTCGCTCTGACGGTAGCCGGCGTCCTGCTCCTCGTCTATCACCACCAAGTCGAGCCTGTCGAACGGCAGGGCCACTACCGCGCGCGTGCCCACCGTGAGCGACCCTCCCGCACCGTGCAACACCATGCTGTATACGGCCTGACGCGAGGCTGGAGTGGTGCGCGAGTTGTAGAGGGTCATGGTGTTGCCGAAGTGTGCCGACAGCCTCTCGGTAAGTTGTGTCGAGAGGGCCAGCTCGGGTATGAGGAGCAGGGCGGCTCCGCCTCTCCTTATGGTGTCGGCTATCAGGTGCATGTATATCTCCGTCTTGCCGGCTCCCGATACCCCGTGCAAAAGAGCGGGGCGTCCGTTGTCGAACGCCTTGCGTATGGCCGACAACGCCTCGTTCTGCGCCTCCGTCAGCGTCGGCAGGTCACCCGTTACGGCCTCCGATTCGGCACGCTTCCGTAGCTGGCGGAACCGTCTCGCCCCTATGTTTCCGGGCGTGAGGCTGAAGCTGTCGTCGGCCTTATCCTTTAATGTCTCGAGCTTCATGGTGGAGGGCATAAAGTGTAGCATCACCTCACCGAGACTGCACATATAATAGTCGGCCATCCACCGCCACAGCTCCATTTGACGCGGTGTCACCACCGGCGACGAGTCTATCGCCGAAGATATGGGGCGCAGGTCGGCAGGTCCGTCGCCATCGTGACACTCCGTAACCAGTGCGGCATATACCCTGCGCGGACCCAACTCCACGGCCACGCGGCATCCTGCCCGCACAGCCTCCTCCATATCGTGCGGGACGCTGTAGCTGAGCAGCTGTCGTAGCGGTAGCGGTAGTATTACGTCGACGTACATCGGTTTTATGGGCCTTTAATATTACTTCGGGTTCATTTCGATCGCATGTCCGCTCGGTGCGGAAATACGCGTAAAACGACCGGTGACATATATGATAACGGTTTCGACCAGTGCTCTCGGACAGTCTTTAAAGTATCCTCGAATATTTCTGACATATCACCTTGCGCGTTTCGGTGAGGGCTTTGAGCTGGGCCAGAAGCGCGAGACTCTCTTCGTCGGGCTCCCCCTCGGCCGTGAGGCTGTCGAGACGCGACGATATGGAGAGAATGATGTTGTTGATGACCTCCAGTTTGTATAGAGCTATGGTCTTGGGGACGGCGGCGGCGAGGTTTTCTCCCTCGGTTATCACCACATCGTCGTAGCGCGACCATATACGGCTCGGTTTGCGGCTCTCCTGACGCATCATCATGTCTACCACGAAGCCGGTAACCTCAACGTCGGGGCTGTCGACCAACCGGGCCATACGTCTGCCGTCCTCGTCCTCTTCGGATGTCTCCTCCTGCGGGGTCGATACGCCGTCAGCGGTTGTCATGTCGCCTATTGTAGCGGCTGTCTCGGTCTCTGGTGCGCTTTCCGTGCCGTTTACGCTTGCCGGTGTCTCCTCCTTTATCCGGCGCAACAGCTCCGTATAGCTGTCGAACAGCCTTTTGTACAGCGGCGACTCTATCGTGATGTTGTCCACCTCCAGCTCCTCTATTATGGTGTCGGCCACGTTGAGGCTCACAGGCTCGAGGCGGTGCCCCTCGGAGTCGCGTTGCTCGAAGTAGAAATTGCGGCTTCCGTAACGCAACAGATAGGAGACCAGCTCCTTTTCAAGCTCCTCGCGCGCCGACCATTTGCCGGTCTCTTGCCGTATCTCCTCCTGACGTTGTTCCTCGAACTGCTCCTTGCGCCGGTAGTTGCGTATAACCTCGCCGCCCTCACGTCCGTCGGTGACGGA
>CAMWRR010000208.1 GCA_947176715.1 uncultured Rikenellaceae bacterium
CTCCGGGTCCGCCAAGCGGAAAGGCCTACGGTCCTCGTTCCTCGGACCGGGTCAAGCGGAATAGTGTTTTATCTCCTCGCTGACGCACGGACGTAACAAAGCAAAAAGCTAACTGTCCTCGTCACCCGGACCGAATCAAGCGAAATTGTGTCCTATCTCCCCGTAGACACCCGGACAGAAATAGAACAGAGCCATTAACGTCCGTGTCGTATGGCGGTTAGGCCTATTTAGCCAACACTTCGTTTGCGGTCTGACAAGCAATACCTGTCACCCGAACATAAAAGTCATAGTATTGTTTTATCGGACAGCTACATGTTCCTTTTTCAATAAAAAAATATATCCCACATAATCCTCTGTTAAGCAATATATTCAGTCTTAAAAATACTATCTTGTCGAGCTTGCTACAAAAAAAAAACTATTATTATGTATTGCATAATACAAATATTTTTACGTACATTTGTTGCATCTAATGTAATCTTAAACGAAATGAAACGTCTCTTGTTTGTTTTGATGGCGGCTTGTGTGTCTTTGTGGCATGTGCAGGCTTTGGCAGGTGTGGTTGATGTCCGTGCGGCGGTATCGGGCTGCGACAGCAATGATAATACGCCTGTGTTTGTTGTGAACGGTTCGGTCAGGGGTTCCGACGGCGAGGCGATAGAGTATGCCTCGGTGGTGTTTACCGATAAGGCCGGGAATTATGTTTGCGGTGTCGTTACCGGAGAGGGTGGTCTCTTTTCGGCGGAGATTGCCGCGGGGATATATGACATGGAGGTCTCTTACATAGGCTATCGTGCCGTAGCAAGGGAGATTGAGATAGGCGGAGATCTGTCGTTGGGCGACATAGTATTGGAGCCTGAGGAGTTGAAGGTAGACGAGGTGTTGGTGCGCGGCAATGCCGTAGTGCATCGTGCCGACGGTTATTCGCTCATGCTCGCCGGCAGCAAGCTGACCGAGGGACGTAATGCCCGCGAGGCGTTGCGTTACGTGCCGGGTCTGTGGATAGACAGCGACGACAACATAAAGATAAACGGTCAGGGCGGCATACAGGTTATGATAAACGACCGGATAGTCACGATGACCTCGAGCGATCTTCTTCGCTATTTGGAGACCATCGATGCCGAGGATGTCAAGAGCATAGATGTGGTTCGTTCGGCCGGTGCCGCTTACGACGCTTCGGTGGGCGGGGCGGTGCTCAAGATCAATCTGCGCAACCGCAAGACGGACGGCATGTTCGGTAGCGTCTCCATGTCGTACGAGCGGGCCGACTCTCTCGACACGCGTTACAGACCCTCGGTGCTGTTCAATATGATGCGCGGCAAGTTCTCCATGTCTACGGGCTTTACCTACACCCGCTCCCGCGGCGTAGAACACAATATCATGGACTCTTATTACAAAGAGCGGGGCGACACCGTGGCCACCGTCTACAGTAATAAGTCGCTCAGCGAGGATTACAGTTACTATCTGCGAGGTGTCTATACCATCGACGACCGTAACAGTATCGGGGTGGACTATAACATGGACTTTTACGGACATGGCTTCGACGGGGTGTCGGACGCGAGCGTCTACGGCAAATCTTACGGCGACAAAGTCGGTTATATGGGTATGCGCAACGATGTCCCTATGGGGTGGACCCGTTCGTACGACCTGTCGGCCAATTATCGCAACACTCTCGATACTTTGGGGTCGTACGTACTCGTGGTGGCCGATTACCACCGCTCCAAGAGCGCCAACAGTTCGCATTCGGTCAATATCATGCGTTTCGATGATTCGGACGCCGCTAATGTACTGCAGCTCGGCTCGCTAAGCTTGTCGGAGACATTCGATTATCTGCGCGATGCCACCGACCGACGCAACGATTTCTATACCGTAAGAACGGATGTCAATCATGTATTGTCTCCCAAGTGGTCGTTGGGTTACGGTGTCAAATATTCCTACTCATACATGTCGAGCGACTTCGGTTACTACACCTCGTCGGACGATATCGGATGGCTATACGATCCTCGTTACAGCGACGACTACCGTTACAGAGAGGGTATCGCCGCCGGATATGCCACCGCCTCGGGGCGCGTGGGACGTTTCTCGCTCATGGCCGGTCTGCGTGTGGAGAACACCGATGTGCGTCCCCGGTCGTTGCACGAGGGTGAGAGCCATCATCGCAACTATACCGACCTGTTTCCCTCGGCGTCGTTCTCGTACATGATCGACAAACAGGGCAAGTACATGGCGGCTCTGAGCTATCGCCGTAGCATATTCCGCCCGGGCTTCGGCATACTCAACCCCAAGCGTGTGCCTATCGACAATGTGACCTATTCGGTGGGCAACCCTTATCTCAATCCGTCGTATGCCGAAAATCTCGCACTCAACTTCACGCTCGACGGCAGGTATATGTTGGGTGTCAACTACGTGCATCAGAACGACATGTTCGGGCAGGTGGCCTTGCCCGACCCCGAGAATCCCGATATAATACTCTACAAGATCGACAACATAGACAAGGCCGAAATGTTGTTGGCCACTGCCTACCTGCCTTTCATGCCGTTCAAGTGGTGGAACATCAATCTCAATGTCGCCGCCGGCACCAACAGCAACAGTTTGTCCGGGATAAGACGTAGCCGGTTGCTGTATATGGGGCAGGTCAACACCGTCTTTTCGTTACCCAAGAGATGGTCGATAGAGCTCGACGGCCAGTGCATCGGTAACATGGTGCAAGGCAATATGGTCGTAGACAAGCCTGTGACTGTCGTAGACGGTGCCATAAAAAAGAACTTTTTGGACGGTAAGCTCGTAATGAGTCTCGATGTCAAGAATATCGTCTCTACCGAGGTAGGTATAACCATAGACGAACCCTCGTACGCCCGACACATACGGCAGGTGAATAACACTATGCGTCGTTTCGGCATAACGCTCAAATATAACTTCAAGGCCGGCAAGAGCTTCAGTGCCGCACAGGTGGTCAAAGGCAACGCCGAGGATGCGGGGAGGTTCCAGTAGATGTGATGCGCTCCGACCGTTCGGTTGTAACTTTATGTACGGTATGACGTTTTATATGAAAATACAGCTTTTATCTCCGCATAAGCGGATTTAGGTGCTGTGAACAAGATGAGTTTCATAGATGATAATATATTCGCATTGTTTTTTTATTAGTATATGCGTATAATAAGATATTATATAATATTCTGA
>CAMWRR010000209.1 GCA_947176715.1 uncultured Rikenellaceae bacterium
GGTACTCTCAGCGAATAACGCTTATAGCTTCGTTACTCTCTATTGCGGGCCTCCGTGTGGGGGAGGCTCCGGCCCGCCGGTCTTTCCGCTCCGCTCCAAGCCCGCCAAGCGGAAAGGCTTACGGTCCTCGTCCCTCGAACCGAGTCAAGTGGAATTTGTGGTTGATGCTACTCCTACGCTTGGACTGGAATATCAGAGAGTGTTTGATGCCTATATGCTACACTTTGGAGCTGTAAAGCAGGAAAACCTCATGGCACGAGTAAATATAGCCTAATCAATCGTGGAAACGGTCAGTCTCCTTGTTAAAGCATGAACGTATAAAAACTCTAAGATCCACAGTTCTTTACCTACTACTTAGAGCCGAATCAAACAGAGAAACTACACTCCTCACACTGTCCGGAGGGAAAATAGAAAAGCTCCTTGCCACACTCGTTGTTAACAGGTGAAAATAGTCTAATATCCCTCTTTTCTTTTTAGTCTAACCTCGCCGGATATGGATTTTACCGGCATAAACCAGATATAAATACCCATTTCACAGCTTGCCCTCTCGATAAAATCCGGAATACATAAAAAGCAAATTCCCTGTCAGGAAACCGTTTCCGACAGGGAATTATCGTTATTCTTTAGAAGGCTACCTTATGGTAGTGACCTCTTTAGTTGTGGTAGTGTCATAATAGATATCGAAAGTTACCTTTCTGAGCTGGGGAAGTATGTTCTTAGCCAGATAGTTGTAGTTAGACAGAGAGTGCATCTGACGATATTTCTGAGCGTCGCTTTGTTTCGAGTCCGCGATTGTTATGATCTTGGCCATGTTGTCCACGCCCGCTTTGGTGCTGACCTCTTTGAGTCCGGCCCAGTCTTCGGTGATGGTCTGAGTCTGTATCATGTTAGAGGGTACGCCCATCTGGGTGATCAGGAAGTCGCGACCCGCAGCTGCGCGTTTGGCGGCGAGGGCCTTGTTGTACTGGTACGACCCGTCGGGTGAAGATATGCCGGTTACCACTATGCGCGTGATTTTGTTGTTAGGATTCGACATAATCGACTTAAGTGTAGACTTAAGGTCGGCTATCTCGGCGCTGTTATGAGAGAATGACGGTTCTATCACATCGCTGTCGATAGGGAATGTAACCTGTGTCTGCTGTTTGTTTTTGGTGACTACGGGAACTTTCTTCACGGACACCTTCGGAGCCTTGTATTCGGGCATCACGTCTACGCCGTTAGCCATCACAGTTCTACCGATAACCTTCTCGTGTTGCGGGGTCTTGGCTATGGTGTAACCGACCAACTGAGCGTTGGGCATCATCTTGTTGAATCTGGCCACGTCGTCTACAAATACGGTCTGCACACCTTTCTCTGTCGCGAAATTGAGGTCGGCATCGTTGATCTCTACGCCTTTACGACGCATCTTGCGATCTTCAGAACGCTCGAAACGCTTACCGTTGATTGCTACCGAAGAGATGGGGGTAACCTGGTCGCCGTATTCAAACTGGGGCGAGAAGAGAAGTTGCGCCCTCTTGGGAACCTTTTTCTCCGTGTCGCTGATAGAATACTTGACGGGAACCACGCCGTTCTTCTCTACGAGCGAGAGTTTGTTGGGATTAACGGCCACCGGACCACGTTTCTCAAGTCTGTGCATACCGCCGCATGACGATAAAACGATTGTTCCTAATGCAATAGCAGGAATTAAATAAACTGTTTTCATAATCTTTTATTTTTATTATATAGGTTAATTATTGATAACTATAAATGATTATTATATATCCAATCGATTTATCGTTACCGTTTTCTGTACACTACATTGCAAACTCCGTGCAAATAAACATATCAATAAGGAAATATTTTTACAAAATACATCTAAACAGATGATATATCATCATTTACCTCATCAAGCCATATCGTCATTAAAACATAGCTCTTTGGTCGTTTAGTAAAAAATAGATACCTTTGCCCCTGTTATTATTCGGGGCGTAGCGCAGTCCGGTTAGCGTATCTGCTTTGGGAGCAGAGGGTCGCAGGTTCGAATCCTGTCGCCCCGACAAGACAATAAGACATTGAGATACACCTGTTTCATGGTTGTTCGCAATGTCTTTTTTGGCACCATATATTTCTACGCGACCGGCTCCAATCGTTTCAACCAGCCAATAACAGAAAGTCAGTGTCTCGATTTATAAAGAGTCTATTTCGGGAAAAGGCACACTGTGTCACAAAAACCTAGTCTGCTTGCATCTGGCGGACAGAGAGAAGCGGTCAGGTACTTTCTGTGAATAAGGTTTATAGTACTCGTCAATTTGCAGGAATTTGTTGGTGGTTTTGTGCCCACAGCGAAGTACGGCATGAATATCACTTGTCCTTTCGGGATGAGAAAACGAAATTTGTATTTGATGTCACTACGCTATGTTTGGACAGGGAATGCGGAATGTGTTTAACGCCACTCCATCCGCTATTAATAATATGGTATCGTAATCATAATCGGGAACCCATAAACACAAAAGTCAATATAAGATAAGAAATAATGTGTTTTTCACTTTTCTATGAAGGCGCCTAACATCACAAGGGACGGAGCCTGCGGGGGACCGCGTCAAGCGGGAGTGGGAATAAATGCAGTTAGGTACTCTCAGCGAATAACGCTTATAGCTTAGTTACTCTCACTTGCGGGCCTCCGTCGGGGGGAGGCTCCGGCCCGCTCGGCCCCTACGTTACACTTCGGGTCCGCCAAGAGGAAAGGCCTACGGTCCTCGTGCCTCGGACCGGAACAAGCGGAATTTGTGTTTGTGCTACTCATACGCTTGGACTGGTATAGCAGAGAATATTTGATGTCACTACGCTACGCTTCGGAGCTGTCAAGCGGGAAAATCCCCACGTCTTCACCTGCTACATATAACCGAATTAAACAGGGAAATTTTACTCATTGCTCCGCTTGTGAAGATAAAGCGGAAAGTGTTCAACATCCATTGCTTCGTACGGGTAGGTAAAGTGAAAAATGTTCAATTTAATTTCACTACGTATTAATATGGTATTGTAGTATATATTAACCAAATCGAGAACCAATAAACACAAAAGCCAATATAAAGAATAATGCATTGAGTATTTTTTCACTTTTCAGTGAAGGTGCCTAACATCACAAGGGACGGAGCCTGCGGGGGACCGCACTGGGCGGGAGAGGGAATAGATGC
>CAMWRR010000210.1 GCA_947176715.1 uncultured Rikenellaceae bacterium
GTTCAGACAACACGCACGCCCTGAACGCCCCGAAAACTTCCTCCCCGTAATTCACTGACCTATAAAATCCCTAAAGCGGCACGAAGGGCCGCAACCAGCGAGAATATCCCCAACAGAAATAGACTCCCCTATGCACAAAGAGTGACAAACACCACAAAAAAGCGCATGCAACTCGATGCGCCGCAAACCGCCACCCCGCCCCACGGCAAAAACAGACATAAGTTTTACCGTTGACATCTGAAAAATGTTTATTTTTGCACAACACAAACGACATATAACGTGGACGACAAAAACTACGGAAAAATATCCGGCTTCCTCAAAGCCCGTTTCGACCTGCACAAAGACAAGGCCGAACAAGACGAGGTGGTCGACAACGTAAGAAAAGGCGTCGAGTTCAGCGGCACCAACCTGTGGGTGCTCATCTTCGCCATAATAATAGCCTCCGTAGGCCTGAACGTCAATTCGGCGGCCGTTATCATAGGCGCCATGCTCATATCGCCGTTGATGGGACCTATAATGGGCATAGGGTTGTCGCTGGGTATCAACGACTTCGAGTTGTTGAAGGTGTCGTTTCGCAATTTCGTCTTCTCGGTGGTTGTGAGCCTCGTAGTCTCTACCGTCTACTTCATACTGTCTCCTTTGTCTACGGCCCAGAGCGAGATACTGGCTCGCACCTCTCCCACCGTCTGGGACGTGTTGGTGGCCACGGCGGGCGGTCTTGCCGGCATAGTTGCGCAGTCGAGAAAAGACCGCACCTCCACCGTCATCCCGGGTGTGGCGATAGCTACGGCCCTCATGCCGCCGCTCTGCACGGCGGGTTACGGGTTGGCCTCGCTCAACATATACTACTTCTTCGGGGCGCTCTATCTGTTTCTTATAAATGCGGTCTTCATATCGCTCTCCACGTTTGTGATAATACGGGCGATGAAGTATAAGAAGGTCGAGGGTGTCGACGCGCGCAACGAGTGGCGCATACGCCGCATAATGGTACTTACGGTCGTTGCCATGATAGTGCCGAGTGTCTTTCTCGGTTATAAGATAGCCCGCAGCTCGATATTCGAGGCGGAGATGAAGAATTTCGTCGAAAGCTCGTTCAATTTCGACCGCAGTATGGTGGTGCGCTACGATGCCCGCTACGACAGCGACACCTCGCGCTTGGAGGTGGTGATGATGGGCGAGCCGCTCACCGACCAGACGATAGCCTCGCTGCAAGGGTTGCTGGATGCCCGTGAGCCGGGCACAAGGCTCACCATAAGGCAACAGGATAACGGCGACAGGGTCGATAACAGCTCCATAGACAAGCTCTACGCCATGTCGGCCACGATGCTCTCCGACAAAGACAAGCGCATATCAGAGTTGGAGAAGATGCTCGATGGACTCGAACAGAGACGGTTGCCGATAAACTCGCTCAAGAATATCGTATCCACCCTCGACAGCACCAAAACGGAGATAGCGTTGGCGAAGGTGCCGTTGTCGACGGAGAGCGGGGAGAGTGCCGACAGCATAGTCATCTGCTACATCTCGTCCGAGAACGGAGAGGAGCTGAAGCTGAGCCGCGAACAGACGAGCTTCGTGAGGGAGTGGCTGCGTAAGGCCACCTCTACCGAGCGTGTGGAGATAATTATAAGATAGGGGAGATGCCGTAACGGCTGTGATATGAACTAAAAAAGGGTAAGCTACTCATATCGCACCGCTCGACCGCCTACCCTTGCTACCTTCCGGTCCTGGGGGAGTTCAGCAGGAGCTGGTCGTATGAGACTTACCCGAGACAAAAGTAGTATAAATTTTTAACACGACAAGCGATAATGGCAAAAATTAGAATCGGGAAGACCGTTCTGACATTGGCGGTTCTTATGTTGATAGGCGTCGTTGCGGTAAACGGACTGGCCTACTACACATACGCTGTGAGGGGCGCCGTTCTCAAGAGCGGATTCGTTGATATGCCTACCGGGGCGAGCGTATCGCAACAGGCCGCCCTGCTCGAGTCGGAGGGCTTTCTGAAAGATACCGTCGACTTTATGGCGATGGCCCGACGTTTCGACTATAATAACCCTAAGCCGGGGCACTACAAGCTCGACAAGGGCATGACGTTCCGTACCCTGTTGGGCAAGCTCCGTTCGGGCAATCAGACGCCTGTGAGGGTGACCTTCAACAATATCCGGAGCCTCGAACGGCTGGCCGGCTCGGTATCACGATTCATAGAGGCCGATTCGGCATCTCTGTTGGCTGCGTTCAGAAACGGAAGCATAGCGTCGAAGTACGGCTTCGAGAGGGCCGATTTCATCTCCATGTTCATCCCCGACACCTACGAGCTCTACTGGACGGCCACGCCCGAAGAGTTCATCGCCCGCATGAACAAGGAGTACGAACGTTTCTGGGCCGCGGGCGACCGCGACGCCAAACGCAAGAGCCTCGGCCTCTCGCGCCGTGAGGTGTCGACGCTGGCGTCCATAGTGATAGAGGAGAGCAAATATGTCCCCGAACAGCCGCGTATCGCAGGTGTCTATATCAACCGTCTGCGCAGGAACATGCCGTTGCAGGCCGACCCCACGGTCAAATACGCCGTGGGCGATCCTACCCTTAAACGCATATTGTTCAAGCACCTCGAGGTAGAGTCGCCCTACAACACCTACAAACATACCGGTCTGCCCCCCGGTCCCATCTACTGCCCGCCCAAAAGCGCCATAGATGCCGTGCTCGACTACGAGAAGCATGGCTACCTCTACTTCTGCGCATCGCCCGACCTCTCGGGTCGTCACCGCTTCGCCACCACGCTGTCGCAACACAACGCCAACGCCAGACAATACGCCGCGGCCCTCGACAGGGCGGGGATAAGATAATGGCGTCGAAACTTTTCTCGTCCGCATTGCCGGAGAGGGATTATGTCGATGTCGGGCCGATATTTTTTACAGATTGATACTAAAACATTGTTTTTGTTTTCATTCTAAAATATAAATTGTATCTTTGCTTTGTGAAAAGGCTTCTGCCGGATATGTATGCAGGAGAGAGGATGCGGTCCAACCGCCCGGTTTTCAGCGGTTATCGTTGTTGCCGGGGCGGTTTACGGCGATTGTAACTATAATAACATAAACGTAAATACTTATGTATTCGGAAATCAAAAACCATCTGACAGCCGAGCTTC
>CAMWRR010000211.1 GCA_947176715.1 uncultured Rikenellaceae bacterium
GCCACTGTCATGGCGCCCACGCCGGCCCGGACCAGCATCTCGGCCGCATATCCGCCCACGCCTCCTAACCCCACTACCAGAACGTTAGCCTTCTCGAGAAGCTCCACGCCCCCGTCTCCCACCAACATGGCGGTTCTCTCTCTCCAACTCATACGTCAATGTTTGAAAGACGACCGAACAGCCGTCTGTAGGTATCGTATATCATATCGCGCAACTCCTCCACGCCGCACCCTCTCACGGCGGCTATGCCACCGTACACCTCGCGTATGTCGCCCTCCGTATCGGTCTCGGCAAACAGACGTCCGTCGGGTATGGACGCCACCGCCTCCCGGCCTCTCTGCGATGCGAGCGTACGCCATCCCACCGACAACATATAACCCTCGCCGAGATACCGCGCCGCCAGCTCCTTGCCGCCCGCAAAGCCGTGGAGCGTCACACGGCCCCTGTCGACACCGCTCTTGCGTACCGCGGCTATCACCTCCTCCGAGGTGCGAACCGCATGTAGAGCCACCGGCATGTCACGCTCGGCCGCCACTGCAAGCTGCCCGTCGAGAAAGAGCCGCTGCAGGGCGAGGTCGCCGCGCGTACGGTCGAGCCCTATCTCGCCTATGCCGTCTATCGCCATGTCCGACAGGCGGCCTATCGCCTCTAACCCTACCGTGTCGCAATCCCACGGATGGACCCCCGCCCACATGGGACGCGGAATGTCGTCGGGGTTCTCCTTGCCAAGACGAAGGGAGTAGACCGATATGGTATCGTCGCACGGTGTGCCGAGACGATGGGTATGTATATCTATGTAAGGAGACATGACGAATATTAAATGATATGCCGCCTAAGAGGCAATAGTTCAGAGCCTCGCTTTAAGCCCTATGGCGTGTCTTCCGTCGGCAAGAGACGGGCATACGACGGCTCGTCCCGACACCACCGCCTCTATATCGGCCCCGTCGCACTCGGCCAGATAACGGCCCGGAGGGGGTATCAGCTTCATGTCGTCTGCCACGGACATCCGCCCACCTTTCACCTCGCCGACAAACAGGTAGGGGTGGCCGAGGTATCGTACAGCCGTCTCCATATCGCCGCACATAAGGGCGTTACGAACGGTGGTGGAGCTGACCTTTTCGCCCTCGGCATCCTGTCGGCTCATCTGCGTGACCTCGAATCCCAACTCCCGCCCCAAGGCCGACAACGACCCGAAATCGCCCTTGCGACCGTGACCGAAATGGTGGTCGTAACCCACTATCACATGCCTCGCGCCTATGGTGTCGTGCAGTATGCGGCGTGCGAAATCCTCCGAGCTCATCATGCCGAAAGCGGGGGTGAACTCTATCTCCACGAGGGCATCCACGCCGGCATCTTCGAGCAACCGCTCCTTCTCCTCCAGCGACGACAGCGTGAAGAACCCCTCCGTGTCGAGCCCCAGCACCTTGCGGGGATGCGGATAGAGGGTCACCAGAACGGCCGTGCCGCCCTTGCTGCTGGCTATGGAGCACAGCCGATCCGTGATGGTTCTGTGCCCTATGTGCATGCCGTCGAACGAACCTACGGTAACGACGGGATAGGGCAAAGACAACGGTTGTTCCGGATTACGATATATCGTCATCTTTGATGAAATATGCCACCTTCTCCAAAAGGGTGATGATATCGTAATCCTCCACATACATATTCGACCCCTCGGCCGGAGTGAACGGCTTGGAGGTGAAGTTGAGCACACCCTCCACAGGCGAGGCGTCTATTATGTGGCGTACGCCGTCTATGGCTTTGGCCGGAAGCGTCAGCAGGGCTATGCGCACCGAGAGCTTCTCGCACTGCTCGGCGAACTCCTCTATGGAGTATACGGGGATGGAGGCTATCTGACGGCCTGTCTTCTCCGGGTCGTTGTCGAAAGCGGCCACTATGCGCATCTTGGAGCGCTTGCCGTTGAAGTACGACGTTATGGCCGTAGCCAGACGACCCATGCCCACCACCGCAACGCCTATCACGTTACGGGAGTCCAATATGGAGCTTATGAAGTCTATGAGCTCGCTTACGTTATAGCCCTTCTTGTTGTCGGAACTGAACCCTATGAGCATAAGGTCGCGCCGCACCTGCACCGCCGTTATGCCGTGCATGGAGGCCAACGAATGGGAGTGTATGTGCGTGACCCCCTCCGACAACTTGCGAAGCAGGGTGCGCCTGTATTCCGACAACCTCTCGACGGTCCTCTCCGGCAACATCTTCTTTTTCATCTTCTGTTAATTTATAAACAAAATTAACGAAATTTACTTTAATATCAATATATCGACTATTTAAAATTATCGATGCGCAAAATTCATACCCGTCGCAAGGGGCGGCTCCAGCCGAAACTCGAACAGCACATTGCGACGGGCGGAAGATTCCCATACGGCGATACGAGGAGTGTCGGACTCTTTTTGATTTTTAGTTATTTCGGTCAGAGCTTACGTGTGGACGGTGTAATGCGAAAAGAGGTACAGGTAGTAGTGTTCGGACCGGATGGTTGGCATTCCCGATGACGCACGGACGGGGGAAACGGGAAGTGGGCTACGGTTGAGCAGGGGAAAGCGGGATGGATTTTATGCCTATTGCTTCGCTTAGACGGGGAAAAGCGGAATGTGTTTAACAACTATTGCTCAGCTTGGGCATGAATAGCGGAAAGAATTGAATGTCACTCTTTTAGCTTGGACAGGAAAGATGTAAAGAGTTCAAAGCCAATACTATCTACTCTTTTAGGTAGGAAAGTGCTCAACGTCACTCCCGTACCTTAATATGATGTCATAATTATAGAGGAATCAAATCGAAACCAACAAACACAAAAGCCAATATGAGAAGTGATACGTTAATTGTTTTTTCACTTTTCAGTGAACATGCCTGACGTCACAAGGGACGGAGCCTGCGGGGGACCGCACTGGGCGGGAGAGGGAATAGATGCGGTTAGGTGCTTTCCGCGAATAACGCTTATAGCTTCGTTACTCTCTATTGCGGGCCTCCGTGCGGGGAGGCTCCGGCCCGCCGGTCTTTCCGCTACGCTACAAGACCGCCAAGAGGAAAGGCCTACTACCCTCGTGCCTCGGGTAGGTACGCCTTACGGCGTGTTTTCCGTTTGCTGT
>CAMWRR010000212.1 GCA_947176715.1 uncultured Rikenellaceae bacterium
TGTAAACGGTGCGTACCAGATCTTCCGGTGTGCATCGTCCCTCTTTAAGGTCGCACAGACGCTCTGTCGGCAGCTGGCCGTCGTCGAATGTGATGAAGTCGACGAAGTCGAATATGCGACCGTCAGACAGGCTTCTAAGCTCGGTGTTGACATACCCGCCGCCCATGACCCGCATGGCCTCGTAGCCCTCCTTGGCCGCCGCGTCGGAGAGCATGAGCGCCGAGGTGAGCGTCCCCGGGAAGGGTACGCTGAAGCCTACCATGTCGGGGCGTATGGTCTCCATCTTGCGTATGAATATGTCGCACATAAGGCTGTCTATGGCGTTACGCCCGCCCTTTACGCGGTCGTATATCCTGTCGAACGATGCCGCCGATAGGGCCAGCTGCTCGCCGTAACGCACAGGAGAGAAGTCGGGCGACACTATCTCGGCTATGAAGTCGGAGAGGTCTTCGATGTATAGCGTGGCTATATGGCGTGCCATGTCGCCTGTGCCGCATGTGCCGAACGCCCACTCGAGCGTGTCCTCGTCCTGTTTTGCGAAACGTCGGCCGCGGGGCAGATAGTCCGGCGAGGCTATCAGCGGCGCCAAGGTGTCGTCGTCACCGCGCAGAAAGCTCCATACCGCATCCACTGTGCCCAGATAACGCTCTTTCTGCGAGGCCACGCATTGCGCCCCGAACGACAGCCTGTCGCGCTCGAAGGCCTCGCGGAAAACATCCTCGAGAAATCCGCGCGAGAATATCCTCTCGGCCGTCTCTATGGAGAGGTCGCATTGGGTCACCTCGTGCCCTTTGGAGACGAGGTGGGCTTTTAGCTCGGTGGTGGCGGGGTAGGGGGTGTTGAGCTGAACGAAAGGCGGGGTTACCAACAGTATTTTCATCGTATAGTTGTTTTGCGGTGTATGGCACCGGCTGTGCTTTCTACCGGCTGTGGCTTTGCGGCGCAAGCCCTGCATTATCGCAACAAGGGGCTTGACGGCATGCACCGTAAGCCCCTGTGTTTCGGGTAGAGCCTCTTATTTTACGGCTACGGTCTCAATCTCCACCAATGCGCCCATAGGGAGCTTGGCTACCTCGTAGCATACGCGCGCGGGCATATCCTTGGTGAAGGTATTGGCATATACGCCGTTCATGGCCGCGAAGTCGCCTATGTTGTCGAGCAGAACGGTGGTTTTAACCACATTGTCGAAGGTGTAGCCCGCCTCATGGAGGATGGCCTCTATGTTCTTCAACGACTGTGCGGTCTGCTCCTCTATGGTAGAGGGCATGGTGCCTGTTGCCGGGTTGATGGGAAGCTGGCCCGAGATGTAAAGGGTGCCGCCTGCCTCTATGGCCTGGCTGTAAGGACCTACCGCCTTGGGTGCCGACGGCGAGCTGATTACTTTTTTCATCGGTATAGGTTTTAAGATGTGTTGCGTGGTTGACCCGGAGACAACGCGTAAGGCTCTCCGGTTTCGAGTACAAAGATACGTTTTATTGCGGAAGATTCCTTAACAAACAGATGCCGCGACAAAATATTTTTGGATGTTTCAAGGTTGAAATAACTATATTTGCATGGCCTAAGACGTGTTGTCCGGCCGCTTTTTTGCCGTATGGCAGATGTTGAATATTTAAAGATATATGGTCATGAAAAAATCAGTTATCGCGTGCGGAGCGGCTGCGCTCCTCTTCTTGGTGGGTGCATGTTGCGGCTGCCGTAGCTCCAAGACACCCGCCCACACCCTTACGAGCGATTCGTGGCAGCTCGTCGAGCTGGGCGGTGGCGAGAAGCTCGCATCGTCGGGCGACGACTCTTACACTATCACTTTCGACGCTGCAGAGAGTCGCGTTTTCGGATGCGGCGACTGCAACCGCTATTTCGGCGGCTATAAGGAGGTAGACAATCGCGGTCTCGAGATGTCGCAGATGGGCTCTACCCGTATGATGTGTCCCAATCAGGAGGCCGAGGACAAATTCTTCGACATGCTCTCGCAGGTCGATTCGTACACTGTCGACGGCGATAACCTCATGTTGCAGAAGGGCAGTGACGTGGTCGCCGTTTTCGAGGCCATCCCTTTGATCTCTTCAAAAGCGGAATAGTATGATTTACACCGCTCCGTGCAAGATAAACATAGGTCTCGACGTACTTCGTCGCCGCCCGGACGGCTATCACGACATAGAGACGGCGATGGTTGCCGTGCCCGATCTGTGCGATGCGGTCGAGGTGCTCGAACGTCCCGAAGGGGTGGTGGAGCTGTCGTGCGGAGGCCTGACGGTAGACTGTCCGCCGGAGGATAATCTGGTGCTGAGGGCCTATCGTGCCGTGGTCGAAAGGTACGGTATAGGCGGTGCGTTCATACATCTTCACAAGAGTGTGCCTTTCGGTGCCGGGCTGGGGGGAGGCTCGTCGGATGCCATGACGGTGATACGTGCCCTCTCCGACTGTTACGGCCTCGGGCTGTCGTGTCAGACTATGGCCGACATAGGCGCGTCTATCGGTAGCGACACCCCGTTCTTCGCCTACGACACCCCTATGATATGCGGCGGCAGAGGCGAGATTATGACGCCTGCGCCGTGGCTCTCCGATAGGCTGCGTGGGTTGCATCTCACCGTCGTGAAGCCTCCTGTGGGGGTCTCTACGGCCGAGGCGTACGCGGGTATAGCTCCGTCGGTGCCTCGGTGCGGTCTGTCGGAGCGGTTGTCGTTGCCTTTGGAGCGGTGGCGTGAGTGTGTGGACAACGATTTCGAGAATAGCGTGTTTGCCATGTTGCCCTCGCTCGGTGAGATAAAACGGTCGCTGTACGATGCAGGGGCCGTCTATGCCTCGATGTCGGGGTCGGGTAGCGCGCTTTACGCCCTGAGCCGCAGCAGGCTCGATGCCGGTTTTGACGATTGCTTCGTTCACAGGACGGTGCTGTGACTTTATTGTCGGTAAGATTCGGACCGATCTCGTCGTTTACGGGGTCGGTCCGTTTTGTTTTTGCATGCCAAGGCGGGGCTGACCGTATGCCGATATATGGCCGGCTGAATGCGTCGTATAGGGTCGAAAGGTGGTGCGCGTCTTTGGAGGTATGGGAATAATTGTTTACTATTGCTGTTAATTACGGCCCGATAAGTGGGTCCCAG
>CAMWRR010000213.1 GCA_947176715.1 uncultured Rikenellaceae bacterium
TATCTGCGCCTCAACTCCGACTTCGCCGACCTCGAGTTGCAGGGACGTCGCAGTTACCGCAACATATTCCACTACTTCAAAAACACGGTGCGCAAATATCTTCCGGCCCTGCAGAACCCCGACATGCGCTCCGTCACCGACAATCTGTCGTCGGGGGGGCGCGGCTACGATGTGCCGTCAGCGCCGCCGTCGGAGCCCGACACGCTCGTGCCTGCCGCCGGCGATGCCATGAGCGACTACTACATAGCCCGTCTCAACGTCAAGAGCGCTACCGGCGTGGCCGACATATTCGTCCCCGGTCTGAGCGTCGCCGAGGGTACGTCGGCGTCGTTCCTGTTCAACCCTACGCTCAACCGTTTCTCGCTGAGCCTCAAGTCGGACTACATAATGAAGGGCGACAACATAGTCTCCAATCTCAACATAGACAGCCGCAGCGATGCCGACTCCATATCGCTGTTCGTGCGGGCTGGCGATGTGGTGGCCGGCAACCTCTACTTCCCGGACGTGTCGGTGTTCGGCGGCATAAGGAACAATTCGGTGGGTCTGTACGGTCGCTTCGAGAACAGGGGCGACGGGTCGGCGGCGTTCATAGCCTCGCGTTCCCGCTTCGCCGTAGACCCCAACACGGGGCTTACTCGCCTATATGTCAATATGTTGCCCGGATATGTGCGTCTCTCGGGGCAGACATGGAACATACGCAACTCCGTGACCGCCCTCGACAGCACCGGCATAGAGGTGAACCGCTTCGTGATAACAGACGGACGGCAGAGCGTAACGGTGGACGGCAAGGCCTCGCGGAGCGTAGCCGACACGCTCACGGTGCGCATATCTGGTTTCGACATCTCGCCGCTTAGCGCATTGGTCGATACTATGGGTTACGCTCTCGGCGGCACTTTGGACGGCGACGTGCGTCTGGTGTCGCTGCTTAGAGACCCATTCTTCCTCTCCGACATAGACATACGGCGTTTTACCGTCAACGGCCATCTATATCCCGACGTCTCCGTGCGGAGCCTCTACGACGAGCGTAACCGCGACATACTCTACGACATGACGGCCGGCGATTCGCTACGGCTGGTCACCGGCATGTTCCACCTGCCAGACGGCAGCTACCGGGCCGAGATAGAGCTGCCAGACGTCGACCTGTCGGTGTTGTCGCCGATGCTCAGGGGCATATCGTCCGGGGTGTCGGGAGAGGCCGACGTGTCGCTCACGCTCACCGAGAAGAACGATTTCCCATGCTTCAACGGCACCGTCGACATACGCGGTTTCGCCACCACTATCGATTTTACCAAGGTGCGTTACAGCGTCAGCGGCAAGGCTGTGGTCAAAGACAACATGGTGTCGATGACCGGCGCCACACTCACCGACGAGCTGGGCACCGTGGCCCCTTTCGAGGCGAGCGCCACGCATACCCGCTTCAAGAGGGTCAATTACAAGATAAGGGCCTTGCCCAAGAACATGCTCTGCATGAACACCTCCTCGCGCGACAACGAGCTGTTCTTCGGTCGCGTATTCGCCTCGGGCGACATGTCGGTGACGGGTAGGGGCAAGGCTGTCACCATGGTCGTCAACGCCGCCACAGAGGAGCAGTCGACATTCAACATGCCCCTCTCCGACAAGTCGACGATGAAAGAGGCCGACTTCATCACGTTCATCAAGCCGCAGGTGGAGGAGAGCCTAACGCGGCGTCTGATACGCGAGCGCGACAGGAAGATGAGCTCTACCGGCATGTTCGACATACGCCTCAACATAGACGTGCGCCCCAACACATACGCCCAGATAGTGATAGACCCCACCATAGGCGACATAATAAAGGTGCGGGGCGAGGGGCAGCTGATAGTGGACGCACGTCCCTCTACCGGCGAGTTCTCCATAAACGGCGGTTACGAGATAGTGGAGGGCGGTTATCTGTTTACGTTGCAGAACCTTATAAACAAGTATTTCACCATAGAGCAAGGCTCCAATATCAAGTGGAACGGCGATCCGCTCGGTGCCGACCTCAACATAACGGCCACCTACAAGGTTAAGGCGTCGTTGGCCCCCTTGTTGGGGAGCGGTGCCACCAACTTCAACCGTCGTGCCGATGTCGACTGCAATATCAAGCTGACGGGGCAGCTCTTGCATCCCGACGTACAGTTGGGTATAACGGTCCCCAACGCCGACCCGGAGACCCAGAGCATGATATCGAGCGCGCTCAACACCGAGGAGGCGGTGTCGTTGCAGCTCTTCTGGCTGTTATTGGCCAACACCTTCTATGCCGACGCCTCCACCCAGAGCGAGAGCACCGTGAATGTGGGGTTGGCCAACAGCGTGGCGGTCACCGGCTTGGAGTTCCTATCCAACCAGATAGGCAACTGGCTCTCGGGCGACAAGTTCAATCTCGGATTCAGCTATCGTCCCAAAGATGCCATGAGCAGCGACGAGCTCGAGCTGAGCATATCGGCACCGTTGCTCAAAGACAAGCTGTATCTGGATGCCGAGGGTAACGTCAACTTCAAGAACAACACCGCCTACATCAACGACGACGTCGGCAACCTTTCGGGCGATGCCTCGCTCACGTGGATACTCGACAACTCCGGTAACATACGCATGAAGGCATTTACCCGTCAGATAAACACCTTTGACGAAAATCAGGGTCTGCAGGAGAGCGGCGTGGGCATATATTACAAGGAGGACTTCAACCGCTTCGGCGACGTGGTGCGCAAGTTCCGTGCGCAGATGTCCGAGATAGAGCGCAGACGAGAGGAGAGACGGGCTGTCAAGGATTCGGTGGGCGGAAAGGTTTATCGGGATTCGGTGCGGGACGCTCGTAGGGCCGACAGAGATGCCGCCCGTAAGCAGGATGAGACCGTGAGGAGTTTTAGTCGGAGTTACAGGAGTCAGTAGTGTGAGTTGCGGGGTTTTATTTTTGTCGGGTGTTGTTTGTGGTGGGGTGTTTGTCGCTGTTTTTTGTTGAGGGGATATTCTTGCTGGTTGCGGCCCTTGCGTTTTATAGTTCGGTGACGTACGGGGAGTAAGTTTTCGGGGCGTTCGGGGCGGGCGTGTTGTTTGAATGCTCGGGTTGTAGGTG
>CAMWRR010000214.1 GCA_947176715.1 uncultured Rikenellaceae bacterium
CCACCCTCATCCCCGCCAAAACAATAAGAAACATAACGCCTCTCATAACGACAAAGCGACATTCTTTCCCTCGGTTGCACCTCATCTCGATTTAAAGTAGTATCTTTGAAGCCATAACGCATCAAGATGAGATCTCTGATAAGATATATAGCGGTAGTGTCTTTGTTCGCATGTGCGTTCGTCTTCTACACGGGGTGCGCCAATCCGAGCGCGCCGACGGGCGGACCTAAGGACACCCTGCCTCCGCGCATTCTGTCGATGATGCCGGCCAACTACGCCACATGGTTCAAGGGCGGCCGCATCACTATAACGTTCGACGAGTACGTCCAGCTCAAAGATGTCCAGAAAGAGGTTATAATATCGCCGCCACTCGAGCGTCGTCCCATGATGTCGGTTAAGGGTCGGTCGGTGATAATCGACTTCCGCGACGATATAGAGCTCGACTCGGCTACCACCTACAAGATCGATTTCGGCAAGGCCATCGTCGACAACAACGAGGGCAACGTGCTCTACGGTTTTTCGTATGTCTTCTCCACGGGCGGCGAGATCGACTCTCTGGCCATGTCGGGGCAGGTGGTGGACGCTTTCCGCGGCGACTCGCTCTTCAATGCCACGCTTCTCTTCTTCGACGGCAGGGCCGACAGCATGAGCTACGATTCGACCCTCTTCATAGGCAAGCCTCTCTCTACGGCCCGCACCGACAGCTTGGGCGTCTTTCTGGCCACCAACCTCAAACCTATGGACTACCGCATCTACGCTATCGCCGACGAGAACGGCAACGGCCGCTACGAGCCGGGCACCGACAGGGTGGCGTTCCTCGATTCGGTCTATAACCCTGCCCTCATGCCGCCGTTCAAGGTGTGGTGGAACAGGACGCGCATGCGCATAGAGGCCGAGCCGCAGGTTACGATGCGCGCTTTCGACGAGATAGCGGTGCGCCGTCAGGCTCTCACCAAGATAACGCGTACCGACAAGTGCGTCCTCTCGCTGGAGTTTGCCGCCCGTAGTCCCCGTAGCTTCAGAATGGTCATGGAGGGTGTAGACAGCTCGGCATTCATATTCCGCAGGTCGCGTTACGGCGACACTGTCGATGTGTGGATAGACACCCTCGCCAACGGTGCCCTGCCCGACACGCTCAAAGGTTTCGTGGAGTTCATGACTGTCGATTCGCTGGGTCGCGACTCGCTCGGCGCCCGTAATTTCAGGCTTTCGCCTCTGCGTGAGCCGCGCCGCGAGCCTCGCAAGGACGAAAAGCCGGCCAACCCGTTCAAGGTCGACGTGAGGGCATCGAGTCCCCTCAATCCTTACAGCTCTATCGATTTCATTTTCAAGGTGCCGTTGAGAAGAGCGGTGCCCGACAGCATAAAACTTACCGGCGAGGTCAAGGAGGAGCCCAAGGAGGGGCCGCGCGGCGACCGTCGCCTCGAGCGTAACGAGGGACCTAAAGAGGCGGTATTCGAGCCGGCTTCCTTTACCTTCGAGAGAGACAGCATCGACATTCTGAAATGGCGTCTGAAAAGCTCATGGCGTCCCGACAGTCGTTACAGACTGGAGATATTGCCCGACGCTTTCGTCGACATATACGGCCATGCCAACGACACCCTCAAGGCCGACTTCTCCGTAATGAACCCCGACGACTACACCGAAATCAACCTTGCCGTAAAGGCCGACAGCTCCAAGAGTTACATAGTGCAACTCGCCGATCTCAAAGGCGACACCAGATACTCCGAGGCGGTCACCGGCTCCGGCGAGCTGTGTTTCGACTACGTGGAGCCGGGGGTGGAGTATCGCATACGCATAGTAGAGGACAGCAACGGCAACGGTGTATGGGACGGAGGCGATCTGGTAGGCAGGGTCTTCCCCGAGAGGGTCGCCTTCTTCTCCGACGATGCCGGAAAGAGCGTCATAAGCACCAAGGCCAAATGGAATATAGTGCTCACGCTGGATATGAACCATATATTCGACGGCACGCAGACCACCGTCACCAACGCCATAGCGGCGCCGGGCGAGGCTGTGGCCGGAGAGAAAGAGCTGCCGGTCAGCGATGACGAGGAGGACGAGCTATGAGAGGGGTTGTCATAAGGATTCTTTTTGCGGTGGCGATGGTCGTGGCGTCGGCATCGTCGGCATCGTCGCAGGGCCATTACATCGGCGTGAGGGGCGGCGCGGGCGGTAGCAAGGTGCGCTTCTACCCCAAGCAGGAGAGCAAGCTGCTCATGCCCAACCCTACGTTCGGGGTGGTCTACAAATATCTCGGCGGCGACCGTTACGTGGGCGGCGTAGAGGTCGATATCAACTATGTGGAGAAAGGTTACAAAACTTTGCTTAGGGTCGACTCCGACAGCTCGCTGCAGCGTAAGCTCACGGCCATAGAGATACCTTTCATGTGGCAGCCTCACGTGTGGATGTTTCGTAACAGAGGCCGTCTGTTCCTCAACGCCGGCCCCTATCTCTCCTACAACATCAAGAGCAGCGACGAGAAGCTGGTGTCCAAGGAGAAAGGCGTACTTAAAACATACGAATACAAGCTCGACAACCTCCGCGACAACCGTCTGGAGTACGGTCTCAGCCTCGGTGCCGGCTACGGCGTCACCATAGCGGGTAGGTTCGAGCTACTGGCCGAGTTCCGATACGTCTTCGGCTTCTCCGACATACTTAAGAACCCCAACAAATACCCCGTCAGCAACACTCAGGAGTCGCCCATCGACCAGATGAACGTCACCATCGGCCTGCACTACCTCTTCAACAAACAGGCGGTGGAGCCTCGGGTTAGGAGACGGACAAAAGAATAGCTCTTTTGTCCGTCTCCTAACCCGAGGCTTCTGGCGGGCTTCGATGGGGGTGGCTTCCCGGCTTTTGTGCCTTCGGCGAGCCTCCCGGCGGGGGCTTTCAGCCGGACTCTCCGAGGGGCCTTCCGGAGGGCCCTTTCAGGGGGACTTACTTTTGTCACTCGACAAAAGAACACGTTTTCGATAAGCCGAGAGCAATGAAACGACGTTTCGATTGCCGAGGCGAGAAAACGACTGCCGCAGGCGAAGCAAAAACGAGGGGGCACA
>CAMWRR010000215.1 GCA_947176715.1 uncultured Rikenellaceae bacterium
TATTTATCAGCAACCGGCCCAACTCCCACATGTCGCCGGAAGCCTTGAGCGAATCCTCATCGGGCCTATTGACGACAGCGCATCGTTACGCCAGTCTTCGAGCTTCTCGTTGGCCTCCCTGTACGGCAACACCCACCGACAAAACGCATCGAACGAATACTCCTTTGCCCACGGAGCCGACCGCCATTGTTCAAAGGCCGCATCTATCCCCGAGATGAGAAAACCGGCAGATACCGTCTCTGTATCGTATGTCACATCGTAACCTCCCCGAACATTGCTACGCATCGACCTTATGGCATCTATGCCCTCCTGTGTCAATCTCCCCTCCTTTGAGCGCATGTCGGGAAGACGCGAGAAAAGTTCCTCGTAACTATCTGCGGATAACGGCACCGCACTGCATTCTCCCTCCATGTTGTCCAAGAGGAAACGGGCCGCCATGAGCTTCAGGGTATCGGGGTCGTCGAACGTATAGTGCGACACTATCCGTTCCATACGTGCCTTCTCTTCGACACATCCGCCGCCCGTATCGCACGAATCGAGCATAGCCACTACCATCGCCGCAATGACGACTAAAACATATCTGCCGGCATGATTTCTCATATCTGATCCAATTTTTCCCATAAAAATAATAATAAAATCGTAATAATAACAAACGATATCGCAACAACTACAAAAACGTACCGGTTAAGACGGATATACAGGCAAACTCCGGCCGGCGTTACGCATAGCTGTAATTATATACAGAATCGGCCCCGTCTTAAAAGGGAATACAGGCCATGTTCTCACCGGAGATATACAGTCTGAAACAAGCTGCCTAATCGTTTATAAACAAACGTAATATACGGCCATGTCTCATCTTTTTATCTGTAAATGGGATAAAATTTTAAAATTTATTTTTGTTTGACGAAAAAATAATATATCTTTATATCGTTTTAGGTCATTTGCCTTATGTTTTATAGCCATGTCGGCAGAGTACAGGCAAAAAACACTGTCACAGATACCCGGACTTATGAAACTCAAAGTGTCGGAATATATATACGTAGCCATTGCGGCGGCACTGATGTCGGCGGCGATAGGGGTATGTATAGATGTTCCCTCTTCCGCCCGGTTCGTTTACAACACTGACAGGATATTGTATTACGTAGGTTTTCTGGGACTTACGGTTGTGGCAGGGTCGTTTCTCGTGCGTCCGCGCATAAGATTGGGAGCCATAGATGCGTCGGTTGCGGCAATAACCGTCCTAACGCTGGTTTCCGCATCTGTCAACGGCGGCATAGCTGCGAATTACAGCCTCTTTGAGGCCTTGCCTTACCTCTTGATATATGTGATATGCCGCTCTTTTTTCAGCTCCACCCACAAACGCGGGGAGATAGCGGCCGAAACGATACTGTTCCTCTTCACCGTCTTTGAAGCGTTTACCGGTCTCAGGCAGATATATGGCTTCGCACCCTCAAACCACGGTCTGTTCAGTGTCACGGGCACCTTTTTCAATCCGGGGCCTTATGCGGGCTTTCTGGCTATGGGCATGACCGCGGCCTTCGGCTTCGTGCTCAGATACGGCCGCTCGGCGGTGTCGACAGTATCCGCCCGTCGCTATACGGCAGGGACGGTTATCTTCCGGTTGGTGCCGTTCGCATCGGCGTGCGTTGCGTTGCTTTTGTCCGTCATTGTTCTGCCCGCCACCGAGAGCCGTGCCGCATGGCTGGCGGCTATTGCGGGTGCGGCGGTGGCTTTGGTGTCGGTTCCGCGTTGCCGTAAGGTGTTGCGACGTGTGCGCCTGTTCTCGTGGAAGAGTCTGGCGGTAGCGGCGGTGGCGGTTACGGCCTTGTGGGGCGCATATCTCATGAAAGAGAGGTCGGCCAACGGACGGTTACTTATATGGAAGATAGAGGCGAGAGCTATGGCCGGCCACCCTCTCTTGGGTGTAGGGCCCGGTAATTTCGCAGGTGCGTTCGGCAGGGAGCAGGCCCGCTATCTCTCCTCCGGCAACGCCTCCGACGGCGAGCGTTCGGTGGCCGGCTCTCCGGAGTACGGCTTCAACGAATATCTGCGCATAGGCACCGAGACGGGTGTGGCCGGCCTTATAGCCGCAGTTGTGCTGGTATTGCTTACGGTGCGGGCCTTGTTCCTGCAAAAAAAGCCGTCGTCATGCGCTGTTGCGGCACTTGCTGTTTTCGCATTCTTCTCATATCCGCTCTACTTTGCTCCTGTGAAAATTATCCTTGCTATGTTCGTAGCCTCGGCGGCAAGCGGCGGCTGTCGACACAAGGGTAGCGGAAGAGCCGGTTTTGCAATATCTGCGGCTTCCGTCATTGTTGCTACGGCGGCAGTGCCCTTGTCGCTCCCTCTCTCCGAAAAGAGGGCGGAGGCTTATGGCCGATGGGGCAAGGTGTCGATGTGGAGCAATGCCGAACGTTATGACTACATTGCAGAGGAGGGAGAGCGGCTATACGACGATATGAGGCACAACTACCGCTTCCTCTTCTCGTACGGTTACGCACTTTTCAAACGACAAGACTACGCTACGAGCTATCGTGTGCTGGAGGAGGGAAGCTCCATCTCCTGCGACCCCATGTTCCGTATAATAATGGGGCGCAACTGCGAGTTGTCGGGGGATGCCGTCAAGGCGGAGAGGCTCTACACGGAGGCGTGCGACATGGTGCCCGGCAGGCTCTATCCGCGCAGTCTGCTCATGAGGCTCTACCACGCTACGGGACGCACCGAAGAGGCCCGTGAGGCGGCAAAGAGGCTGCTCGCAACCGAAACTTCGGTGATGACCCCGGCCATGACAGAGATGAGAAAAGAGGCGGAGGAATTTCTCCGAAGCGGAGACCTCCGTCAAGATAAGGCAATAAAATAGGTATTTATGATAAACAACGTAAAATACGGTTTAGCGTGTCGGGCGGTGACAGTCGCCATGCTCCTTTCGGGGTGGTTGTCGGCGTCGGCTCAGGAGATGACGGCAACAGACACGAGGAGAGGCTCCATGTAGGAGCCGTTGCTCACCGTAAGCT
>CAMWRR010000216.1 GCA_947176715.1 uncultured Rikenellaceae bacterium
GCCGTAGTCGTCGCCATCGTAGGGGCGGCGTTCCTGCGGGGCCGCGCCGTAATCTCTCCGGGGCGACTGATACTCGGCACGCTCCTCGCGCATGGCGTTATCCTGTTCGCTACGGGCCACTATGCGGTTGACCGATGCGGCCAGCTCGCCGAGCACCTCGTCGCGGTTCTTATCGCGGACATTGGGCTGTGGCTTGGGCGCCGGCTCGTCGTGAGACTCGTTCTCGCGTTCGAGCACACGCTGGTGCGCCGGAGCCGCCTCGTTGGGCTTGGCCAGATAGATGACGCCGTTGGCATCGTATTTGAGCACGCCCACACCCTCTATGACATACTGACCGCGGGTGTCGAGCGAATTTTTGATCTGCGACACGTACTCCTTGAGGATCTCCATCGCATCGTCGGCCTCTATGCCCGCCCAACTCTCTATGGCAGAGAGCAGAACGCCGTCGTCCTTTTTGAGGAACGGCACAAAAACGAGTATGACGCCCACTCCGTCGATATTTTTACGGATGAAGGCGCCGAGATCAGGTATTATAAGCCTCTTGTTGCGCTGCAAGCAGGTGATTAGCAGTTTGTTAATCATACTTATACGAAATATTTCATAAAATTCTCACTCCTGTCGGAGGGGGTGTTGCGGCACCCTCCGTAACGATGCGCAAACGGCCCCCGAAGGATTGAACACCGCATATTACATCATTCAAAGGTATAAAAAATAATACGAATAATTAAAACTTTTTAACATTTTTACATACATTTGCGAGGCGACAAAAGCCCGCACAAAACGGCAGGGTCTTTACTCGCGGCAGTAAACAACTATAAAACACCTTCTTACGAGAGAATGAAGAACAAATACATCGACCTTATCGAGCAGACGTTCGAGTTTCCGCAGGACGAGTTTTCGGTCAGCGACTCGGAGCTGAATTTTCACGACGTGCCATTGATGGATATAATAAAACAGTACGGCACTCCGCTCAAAATCAGTTATCTGCCCAAGATAAGCAGTCAGATACAGCGTGCCAAACGTCTGTTCAACGTCGCCATGGCCAAGGTTGACTACAAAGGCTCGTACAACTACTGTTACTGCACCAAAAGCTCGCACTTCTCGTTCGTTTTGGAGGAGGCGCTGAAGAACGACATAAATCTGGAGACCTCGTCGGCATACGACATATTCTTAGTCAACGCCCTCTACGACAACGGCGTGATAGACAAGGACACCTACATTGTGTGCAACGGCTTCAAGCGCAGGCTCTACGTTGAGAACATCGCCTCGCTGGCCAACAACGGCTTTGTCAACGCCGTAGCCGTGCTCGACAACAAAGAGGAGTTCGACGCTCTGGACGAGCTGGTCGACAAAAACAAACAGCTCAAGCTCGGCATAAGGATAGCCTCGGAGGAGGAGCCCAAATTCGAGTTCTACACCTCGCGTCTGGGCATACGCTACAACGATATCATAGACTTCTACACCGAGAAGATACGCGGCAACAAGAAGTTCAAGCTCGAGATGCTCCACTTCTTCATCAACACCGGCATACGCGACACGGCCTACTATTGGAGCGAGCTCAACAAATGCCTCAACGTCTACTGCAAGCTCAAGAAGGAGTGTCCGGAGCTAAAGGCGCTCAACATAGGCGGCGGCTTCCCCATCAAGAACTCGTTGGGCTTCGAGTACGACTACGGCTACATGACGGAGGAGATCATCGAACAGATAAAGAACTTCTGCAACCAGTACGACGTGGAAGAGCCCAACATATTCACCGAATTCGGCTCGTTCACCGTGGGCGAGAGCGGCGCGACCCTCTACTCCATACTCAACCAGAAGCAACAGAACGACCGCGAGCTATGGTACATGATAGACAGCTCGTTCATGACCACCCTGCCCGACACATGGGGGCTCAACCAGCGTTACATCCTCCTTGCCATCAACAACTGGGACCGCGAATACCAGCGCGTATTCCTCGGCGGGCTCACCTGCGACAGCGAGGACTACTACAACGCCGAGGCCCACTCCAACGCCATATATCTGCCCAAGTTCGAGAAGGGCGAGACGCAATACATAGGCTTCTTCCACACGGGCGCCTATCAGGAGTCGCTCGGAGGCTACGGCGGCATACAGCACTGTCTGATACCCGCCCCCAAACACATAATAATAGACCGCGACAAAGACACCGGCGACTACTACACGCGTCTGTTCGCCAAGGAGCAGAGTTACAGGTCGATGTTGCGCATACTCGGATATTAATCTAACAAACACATAGTTATGGCTGAATTCAAATATCAGGAGCCCTTTCCTCTCGGAGAAGACACCACCGAATACCGTCTTCTGACCAAAGATTACGTCTCTGTGACCGAATGCGACGGGCGACGCATACTCAAGGTAGACCCCGCCGGTCTGGAGCTGCTCTCGCGCGAGGCCTTCAAGGATGTGTCGTTCTTCCTGCGCGCCTCTCATCTCCAGAAGCTCGCATCCATTCTCGACGACCCCGAAGCCACAGACAACGACCGTTTCGTGGCCTACACCATGCTTGCCAATCAGGTGGTGTCGGCAGAGGGCGAGCTGCCTACCTGTCAGGACACCGGCACAGCCATAGTCATAGGCAAGAAGGGCGAGAATGTCTACACCGGCGCGTGCGATGCCGAACACCTCTCCAAGGGCGTATGGCAGACATATCAGGATTGCAACCTCCGCTATTCGCAGGTGGTGCCTTTCTCCATGACGCAGGAGAAGAACAGCGGCAACAACCTGCCCGCGCAGATAGACCTCTACGCCACATCGGGCAACAAATACGAATTTCTCTTCATAACCAAAGGCGGCGGCTCGGCCAACAAGACGTTCCTCTACCAGCAGACCAAAGCCCTGCTCAACGACGAATCGCTCACCAAGTTCATCACGGAGAAGATAAAAGACCTCGGCACATCGGCATGTCCCCCTTACCACTAAGCCGTAGTGATAGGCGGCACATCGGCGGATGACAACCTCGCCGTAGTCAAAAAGCCGTCGGCAG
>CAMWRR010000217.1 GCA_947176715.1 uncultured Rikenellaceae bacterium
AGCTTGTTCCGCCTCATCCTGCGATGGATATTCACGGCGAAACACGAGCCTGCGGCGAAGATGCGCGAACGGCGCGTGAGCAGCCTCTCCATGCGCGGTATCTCTATTCGGGTGCTAAATATCATTGCGGGTTTGTTTTTTCGGGAAAAGTTTGTATCTTTGTGCCGCAATTTATGCAAAAATTTCTTAAAGTTTTAGTTTTTTATGAACAATTACGAAACCGTTTTCATTGCCACTCCCGTCCTTAACGACGCGCAACTTTCCGAGTTGGTGGGCAAATTCCGCGGTGTTATCACCGAAAACGGAGGTCAGATCGTCAGCCAGGAAGATTGGGGCCTCAGAAAGTTGGCTTACCCCATCCAGAAAAAGAGCACAGGATTCTATTTCCTGCTCCAGTTCACCGGCGAGGGTAACATCATCGAGAAGCTCGAGACCCAGTACAACCGCGACGAACGCGTGATCCGCTTCCTTACTTTCAAGATGGACAAGCACGCGGTAGAGTACGCCGAAAAGAGAAGAAAAAACATCAACACCAAGAAGGAGGAATAAATCATGGCACAGAATCAGACCGAAATCAGATATCTCAACCCTCCCACAGTAGAGGTTAAGAAGAAAAAATATTGCCGCTTCAAAAAGAACGGTATCAAATATATCGATTACAAGGACGGCGAGTTCCTCAAGAAGTTCCTCAACGAGCAGGGCCGTATTCTTCCCCGTCGTCTGACCGGTACCTCTCAGAAGTATCAGAAGAAGGTGGCTACCGCTGTCAAACGTGCGCGTCATCTGGCCATACTGCCTTTCGTGACAGACTTAATGAAGTAATCTTTCAAATCAGACTATCGTAATGGAAATCATACTCAAACAGGACATAGATAATCTGGGCAACAAGAACGACATCGTTAACGTCCGCCCCGGTTATGCGAACAACTTCCTTATCCCGCAGGGCAAGGCCGTATTGGCTACCGAGTCGGCTAAGAAGGTGCTCGCCGAGAACATCAAGCAACAGGCGCACAAGGAGGCTAAAATCCGTCAGGAGGCCGAGGCTAAAGCCGCCAAGATATCGGCCGTAGAGCTTACACTTACCGCTAAGGTGAGCGATGGCACCAAGATCTTCGGTTCGGTTACCGCCGCTCAGATCGCAGAGGCCATCGCGGCCAAAGGCGTAGAGGTGGAGAAGAAGAGCGTGAGCGTTCCCGCCATCAAGGAGCTGGGCGTTTACGAAGCGTCGGTTAAGGTCTACCGCGATATCAAAGGTACCGTTAAGGTTACCGTCGTTGCCGAAGAGGCTCCCGCTACCGAAGAGGTTGCGGCCGAGTAATTTCGTCACTCACATTTCATTTATAAAAGGGACTGGGAAAAGGTCCCTTTTTTGTCGTATTATGGGAGTCGCTTCGCTCTTAGCACATTGCGGCGGACCGGGACTTGCCAAGGAGAGTCGCGAAGGTGTGTTACCGGTGGAGGCGGCAGACTATTATGTTCCGTCAGTAGTTTAATATAGCAGGATTGTTTTATGGAATACGAGTTCTTTCAGCTCGACAACGGTATAAGGTGCGTATTTGCACGGGTCAAGAGCCCTGTGCTATACTGCGGCCTCACCATAGGTGCGGGTACCCGCGACGAGGCTCCGCGCGAGCATGGCATGGCCCACTTCATAGAGCATCTGCTCTTTAAAGGGACGGTCAGGAGGCGGGCCTATCATATCAATTCGTTGCTCGATAACGTGGGCGGCGAGCTGAACGCCTATACAACCAAGGAGGAGACGGTGGTGCATGCCGTGGCGCTCAAAGGCGACTACCCCAAGGCCGCCGACCTCATTGCCGATGTGGTCTTCGGTTCGCTGTTTGCCGAACGCGACATAGATATAGAGCGCGGTGTTATAATCGACGAGATAAACTCCTATCGCGACACCCCCTCGGAACTCATATACGACGATTTCGAGGATATGTTGTTCGAGGGCAGTCCGTTGGGACGCAATATATTGGGTACCCCTAAGAGCATATCGCGCTTTAACACAGCCGATTTCCGACGTTTCGTAGATAGCCGTTACGTCACCGACCGTATGGTCTTTTCGGTGGTGGGCAATATATCGTCGTCGCGTTTCAGGCAGGTGGCGGAGGAGAAGTTCGGAGCTATCCCGGCCAGACGTTCCGACTATGTGCGTCAGGGGGTGGCCTCGTATAGCCCCGGTTGTAAGGAGCTTTCCAAAGGGACCTATCAGAGCCACTGCATAATGGGAGGGCGTGCATGTTCGGCCATGAGCGACGAACGTACAGCCGTGTCGCTCATGATTAACGTGCTGGGCGGTCCCAGTGCCGGAAGCCGTCTCAATATAGCCTTGCGCGAACGTAACGGTCTGTGTTACACCGTGGAGGCAGGTTACACCGCCTATTGCGACACCGGTATGGCGACAGTCTATTTCGGTTGCGACAGGGATAATTTGGAGCGGTGCATATCGCTGGCCGAAACGGAGATAAGAAGAATGCAAGAGGAGCCGCTGTCGCCACGTGCGCTCGCCATAGCCAAGAGACAGTTGCTCGGTCAGATATCCGTGGCCTCGGACAACTCCGAGAGCGTGATGTTGTCTGCAGGCAAGAGCATGTTGCTATACGGCGATGTGGAGCCGTACGAGAACCTTAAAGCGCGCGTCGATGCCGTTTCCGCCGAGGATATATGTGCGGCGGCCGGGAGGGTGTTCGATCCGGATGGGGTCTCTTGTCTGGTGTATAGATAAGGTATAAATATACGGTAACTGTCGATACCGCCACATGGAAGTTATTTGCGGAACTTCTATGTGGCGGGTTGTTTTTTATCGCTCTCAGTGGGAAGGATTGTTTTTAACGTTTTTATGCGGGTCGGTTCGGGAGTTAGTGAGGGGCGTTACTCGACGGAATTGTGTCCGATGGCTCTCGCTGGCGCACGGACCGGGCAAGGGGGGCTTCTTCGCTGACATTCGGGCCGCGCCTCTGTGTAATTTGTTTGC
>CAMWRR010000218.1 GCA_947176715.1 uncultured Rikenellaceae bacterium
AGGGACTTTTTTATTATCTCCAAAAAATTTAATGAAAATTATTCCCGACATCTACCGAAATTGCGGGAAATCATGGGGTTACCGGAGTCAATATTTTTAAGATATCCTACTGAAATCTATTGTCTTATCCTTATTGTCGGATGCACGTACCGCCTCCAACAGTCTTGTGTTTTTCTCGGAAGAGAGCAATTCGTCCTCTTCGAGTATAGCCTCGGCCACGCCCCTGACCATCTGCAACAACTCGCCGTCGCGCCCCAAGGAGGCTATCTTCAAATCGAGCATATTACCGCTCTGTTGCGTGCCCTCCAGATCGCCGTATCCGCGTAGTTTGAGGTCGAGCTCCGACAGCTCGAAACCGTCGGTAGTGCGCACCATCGCCTCCATGCGTTTGCGGCCGTCGGCGGAGAGCTTGTTGCCGGTCATAAGGATGCAATACGACTGTTCGGCACCACGTCCTACCCTACCTCTGAGCTGGTGCAGCTGCGACAGGCCGAACCTCTCGGCGCTCTCTATCACCATGACCGAGGCGTTGGGTACATTGACCCCCACCTCTATAACCGAAGTGGCCACCATTATGTGGGCGTGTCCCCTTTTGAAGACATTCATGCCGTAGTCCTTATCCTGCGGCTTCATCTGTCCGTGGACTATGACGGTGACATATTCCGGCGGCGGGAAGGCCCTTACGATGCTCTCGTAGCCATCCTCAACATTCTTGTAATCCATCTTCTCCGACTCCTTGACGAGCGGATAGACCACATACACCTGACGCCCCTTGGAGATCTGGTCGCGCATGAAGCCGAAGACCTGCAACCGTCTGTTGTCGAAGAAGTGCAATGTTTTGACAGGCTTGCGTCCCGGGGGCAGCTCGTCTATGACCGAGACATCGAGATCGCCGTAGACCGTCATGGCTAGCGTGCGTGGTATGGGTGTGGCCGTCATGACGAGCACATGCGGCTCTATCCGGCTCTTGGTCCACAGCTTCGACCTCTGCACCACCCCGAAGCGGTGTTGCTCGTCTATTATAACGAAGCCCAGATTAGCGAACTGAACGGAATCTTCTATAAGTGCGTGAGTGCCTATAAGTATGTCGATATCGCCGGAACGCAAACCCTCGTCTATCTCGCGCCGTTCGCCCCTCTTGGTGGAGCCGGTGAGCAATGCCACCCTCACACCTATCTTCTCGCATTGCGGAGCGATAGATTCGTAGTGTTGTGTGGCCAATATCTCGGTAGGCGCCATCATGGCCGCCTGATAACCGTTGTCGACGGCGAGCAACATGCACATGAGGCCCACCACCGTCTTGCCGCTACCCACATCGCCCTGCAACAGACGGTTCATCTGTCGTCCCGACCGGGTATCGGCCCTCACCTGACGTATGACACGCTTCTGCGCTCCGGTGAGGTCGAACTCCAGACACTCGTTATAGTAACGGTTGAACCTCTCCCCCACATTGGCGAAGACGAGCCCGCTGCCGCGCACCACACGCACGTTGCGCTGTCGCAGAATGGAGAGCTGCAACACAAGAAGCTCCTCGAACTTGAGCCTGTATTGCGCCCGCGAAAGCAGCTCGGCGGACTGCGGGAAGTGTATGTTGACGATGGCCTCGCGACGCCCCATAAGACCGAACCGTTCGATGAGATAGTCGGGAAGCGTCTCCTCTATGCGCGAGGATGTCTTCTCCAACAGCCGCCCCATCCATTTGGTGATATTGCGCGAGGTGATGCCGGCACGATTGAGCCGCTCGGTGGACGAATAGAGCCCATATATAGACATGGTGCGTTTGGAGGCACCCGACATGGGGATGTCGAGCTCGGGGTGGGCCATAGAGAGGGTGCCGTTAAAGATGCCGGGACGCCCGAACGCTATATACTCCCTGCCTACCTCTATCTTATCGGTGACCCAGTTGGTGGGCTTGAACCATATCAGATCGACATAACCGGTCTCGTCACGCGCCACGGCCACGAAACGGCGTTTGGCCCCCTCGCCGACAGCTCCCATACGCTCCACCCTCACCTTTATCTGCACCAGCACGAGCGACTCGTCGGTCATGGCCTCACGCACGGTGTATATACGCGTGCGGTCGATATAGCGGTACGGGTAGAACTGCAGAAGATCGCCGTAGGTGTGTATGTCGAGGTCGCGTTTTATCATCGCGGCCTTTCCCACACCAATGCCGGGGAGATACTGTATGTCGGTCGAGAATATCGAATCCATCGAAGAGCTACTGCGACAGGAAGAGGTATGTTATGGTGCCGTTCTGACGGGCAGGGAACGATGTGCCGGCGTTGAAGCTCGAACCTTTGGCCGCCGACACGGCATTCTCGCACAGACACGGGTCGTCGGAAGAGCGCCCCTTGTTGACCGATGCCGAGATGACATCGCCGCTGCGGTTGACAGTTATATTGACCACTACCCTGCCGCCGTTATGGCACTTATATGCAGGCACGGGCAGATAGACGGCATCGCGACCTTCGAGGTCGTACTCCACCGTTACATTGCCGCTCACACGCGACTGTTTGCGCTCAGTCTCCTGATTGCCCTTGCGCTGGTCGTTGGAACGGGGCCGTTCGGCAAGCGCGGCCAACTCCGACTCCATCTGCTCGTAAGCCGCACGGGAGGCCGCCAATTTGGCATCCAACTGCTGGGCATCTTTGTATATGTCGTTGGCTTTGGTGCCTTTGTCATCTTTCAGACCGCCGTCCAACTGGGCCGTGGCATTGGATGCGGCGTTACGCACATCCCTCACCTCGGCGGGGGCGGGCTTTTTCTCCTCCTCGGGCATCTCCCTCTCCGGCTCCGGCTCAGGCTCTACCTCGGGGACTACCTCTACCAGCACCCCCTGCATCACCCTGTCGGAAGAGATCTCGATGCGCACCGAAGCGAACACGAAAAGCCCTACAAGATAGGCCATTACCGTTACGGAGACAGCCACCTTGTTGAGATACACCCACGTGCAGAAATCTATCTTCCGACGGATGA
>CAMWRR010000219.1 GCA_947176715.1 uncultured Rikenellaceae bacterium
TTCAAACCCGCCAAAAGGAAAGTGTTTGACGGCTCTCGCATTCGCTCAGACCGCAGAATATAAGTTTTACCGGACAGTATAAAATTTTATGAAGGTATGTTCATTAGTTAAAGTATTCCATGCGGCGTGAGGTTGCCGTTCTGCGATTGCCTTATGTGATTCCTTTGCAGGCTCTGTCCTGCTGTCCCATATCTCCTAACACCATCGTATTGGTAAACATAATGTGTTTGCCAAGATATCCTCGGCCTTGCCGAAAAAGAGGAATCCCTGCCTATCGCGAGATGCGAAGCGTCAGTCGCGTTTTATGCGGTAACGGACCAGATTGTCGTTCAGGAGGTCCAATATCTCTTTGAATACCTCCTCCACATAGGAGGGGCCGGAGAGGTCGGTGGTGTCGCCGTATCGGTCGAAGATGATTTTGGGTAGGGCGGTGACGCTTACGCCGAGTCTGCGGGAGAGGACCACCGCCTCCTCTTTGTCGATGATGGCAGAGGTGTTGTGGTTGTCGTTATGGCGGTCGTCGTAGTCGATATACTCCAATAACACGACAAGATTCTTTTCGTCGTCGAAGCCGACCGTCACGGCCGACCATATATCCAAGTCGTCGTGCGACTCTATTATGACCTCTTGTAATGCGAACATAGTTATCGGGGTTTGGTCTGTTACAAAGTAACAGTAATTATTCGGATATTTGTCGATTGTGAGAATAAAATTGTTGTCTTTGGCGATACTTTCGCTCGGCAAAATGCAGGCGGGTTTGCTTTTGTTTTCGCTTATTCCTATCTTTGCATCGTATCGTCGGATAGACGATATGTTTTTCGATGGCATTTAGGCTATTGCGTTCACGGTAAAACGACCAATATATACTAAGAACAAAATAGGCACACTGAATGCTCACGCTGTATGGCGTGGGTTGTGCTTATGTTCTTAGGGGTGCTTGGTCGTACCTACCGTGAAGTAAGTGCGGCCCGCGTTTCTTTTTGTAGTTAAACGGTTGCTGTCGGAAATCGAGACGTTTGACGGAAATCAGGTATGGGGAAATGTCGGTGGTTTTGTTTGTCGTCGTGAATGATGAGTGACAGAGGTGGGCATCTTCTGTAAGTAATATAATATCTGAGAGATTGACGGCACGGTAATTCGTTATCGATGTCTGTCGGGCCATGATTTGCTAGGGATTATGGCCCTTTATTTTTGGTTCGATTGTTGCGAATAGCCTTGAAAACAAAACTATTCGTTATGATAAAGGATTCTATAACAAGCGTGCACGGTCGGGAGATTCTCGACTCGCGCGGCAATCCCACCGTGGAGGTGGAGGTACGCACTCAGAGCGGTGCTTTCGGTCGTGCCGCCGTTCCGTCGGGTGCCTCTACGGGCGAGCACGAGGCGTTGGAGCTTCGTGACGGCGACAAGAGCAGATACGGCGGCAAGGGTGTGTTGAAAGCCGTGGCCAATGTCAACGGCCGTATAGCCGACAGGGTAGTGGGGCTGGATGTCTTCGATCAGGTGGGCATCGACCGCATGATGCTCGATTTGGACGGTACCAAGACCAAGAGTAATCTCGGTGCCAACGCCATCCTCGGGGTGTCGCTCGCCGTATGTGCCGCGGCCGCCGATTCGTTGGGGTTGCCTGTGTGGCGTTACATAGGAGGTGTCAATGCCAAGGTGTTGCCCGTGCCTATGATGAACATAATAAACGGCGGTTCGCACTCCGACGCGCCGATAGCTTTTCAGGAGTTCATGATACGTCCAGTGGGGGCCGGCAGCTTCCGCGAGGCCTTGCGTATGGGGGCCGAGGTGTTTCATGCTCTCAAAGGGTTGATACACGCTCGCGGTCTCTCTACGGCGGTGGGCGACGAGGGCGGTTTCGCTCCAGTGTTGGACGGTACGGAGGACGCTCTCTCCATCATAGTGGAGGCGATAGGAAAGGCCGGTTACAGACCGGGACGCAAGAGCGACGGCGGACAGATATCCATAGGTCTCGACTGTGCCTCGTCGGAGTTTTATCGTGACGGGTGTTACGACTACACCGCTTTCGAGGGCGACAAGGGGTTGGTGCTCACCTCGCAGGAGCAGGTCGACTATCTCGAACAGTTGGTATCGCAGTTCCCGATAGATTCGATAGAGGACGGTATGGCCGAAAACGATTGGGACGGTTGGCGTTTGCTCACCGACAGGATAGGCGACAAGGTACAGCTGGTGGGCGACGACCTCTTTGTCACCAACGTAGAGTTTCTGCGCAAGGGCATAGAGACGGGGTGCGCAAACTCCATACTCATAAAGGTCAATCAGATAGGTACCCTCACCGAGACGCTCGACGCAATAGCCATGGCACAGCGCGCCGGTTATACCACGGTGACATCCCACCGCTCGGGCGAGACCGAGGATACCATCATAGCCGATATAGCCGTTGCCACGTCGTCCGGACAGATAAAGACAGGGTCTCTCAGTCGCTCCGACCGTATGGCCAAGTACAATCAACTCTTGCGCATAGAGGAGGCGCTCGGCGACGAAGCGGTATACGGATAGTGTGATTTGCGGCGGGATTGTCTCGATTTGCTCGGGCCGCACTTGTGCTGGTATCATCTTTATATAGTCAGGATTGCGAGACGATAAGGTGTTTTGTGGGTTTTGACGGTATGTGCATTAGATGAGTTTCTGTGCCCGGATGGCGGCCTGAGCGGAGCGAGGGCCATAGGTAAGGTTCCTTATGAAAAGGTCTTTTGCTTGATGGGGATAGCCGTGGGCTCACAGGGCTGGAGGCTTAGGTGGCCGCGCCGGACGTGATGTTTAACAGATGTGTTTTGCATAAGTCTGATGGTTGGTTTATTGTCTTTGTCTGCAGTGTGGTTTTTTGGGTGATGGCTATGCTTTGATTTCAAGCGGTGACGGAGAGCGGGACGGAGCCTGCGGGGGACCGCAACGGGCGGGGGATTTAACAGATGCGGTTAG
>CAMWRR010000220.1 GCA_947176715.1 uncultured Rikenellaceae bacterium
TGCTGATAGCCTATACTTGTCTATGGTTTTTATTAACTCGCGAGGGGCCGTCACCCAAAAACCGATACCGCTACTTCCGCTGTAGCCGCGCCGGTTTATTATAACACCGGTATCGGCCATTGGCAATAGCAGATGACGCCCTGTCTCACGCGTATATATCAATGTCCCCAACAGACTCTCACTCTCATAGTCATCGACAGAGATGCGTCGTGCCCCTATGTCGAACGCGTCGTTTAAAATGGCGCGCAGGCGGCAGACCTGACCGTTGTGCTCCAGACGATAATCCTTGTCGCCACGCCATCGCATGAAGCCGCCATATATGGCATTGCATCCTTGAACTGCACTTTGCACAAGCGCGGCCACAAGAGGCTTGCGCAGTGCCGTAGGAAGCAGCAACAGCGTAAGACGCTTTATCTTTATGTCATAAACGCCCATTAGTTATACGGCTCCATGTTGATAACGATTTCGCCTGCAGAGAAATAACCTGCCGCAGGAGTATGCCGGGCATTGATAGTAGTGAGCGTGCTCTCTCCGCTTATCTTGGCTGTGGCCTTGCCCACCTGAACTATGCGCACACCCTCCACTGCCTGCAGTCGAGAGGAGAGTGTCATATTTGTGTACTCCCCGTTGAAAGGCAGGTTTTCAATATAGCTTTTCACCGCACCGATACACTGTGCCTCTACAGCCTCGCACGATAACATGGGGTTGTAGTATATATCGACCTCACAGTTGAAGACATCGGCTACCTGATTTACGAGAGCCACTCTTACTCCTGCGTCTTTGATCTCGGCTATATAGGCTCGCAGTTGTGTCTCCGTTTCCGCATCCAACGGCTGACGAACACCGTTTGCTTCGCCGGCCACCTTAATTGTCAGCAGGGAGGCGTCGGAGCTCTCGGTGGCCGCCGCGTATTTGACCACACGGGCCGCCTCTATGTCACCCTCGGCCATGTCGGCGGTATCATAGAGGTCGGTATCGGCTATAAGTGCCTTGTTTTTCATAAATGCCAGCACCTTGTCGCGATACCACTTGGGGCGGTGAGGAATGGCAGCCTCTATGCGGGCCTCCACCTCCTCTTTGTAACGGTCGAACATGCATTCTATGACCCATGTTGCGCAGGCCACTATGTAGAACAGCAGACTCTCTATGCTGAGTTTGCCAAAATGCGAGGTGAAAGGCGCCTCCGCATCGAAACCGTAGGCTCGCGCAACATCCGGGTTGCGCATAAAGTCCGTAGTGATGCTCTCTTTGATTTCTGCGATTGTTCTTGCCATACTTTTAACTTACTGTAAAATCTATCTCAATACCCATAAAGCCTATTCCCTCCTGCGACAATGCCATATCCTCCTCGTCGAGTGCTGTGGCCGGCTGTATGTCGTAGATACTGTAACGGCGTACCGTATCGGCACTCTCCACCGCCACTTTCTCGAGCACCTGACCGTCCTGCAGTATATCTGTCAGACCTATGTTGTTCGTCTCGCAAAGCCGAAATGCCGCCTCCATACTACCGGCAGACTGTATTGCCATGTCGAGCAGGCTCTGCCTCTCCTTTACCCTTGCTTCCATCACTCGATTGTTATGACATTATCGTCTGATACGCTCACTTTCTCGACATCGAGACCGCACGCCTCCAACATCCTCTTGACCTCACTCGGCCACATGACATCCGGCTCGCCACCGAGCATCTTTCTCACCTCGCCGCCTATCAGCGGGCACTCTTTCCACTCGCCGCGCATTGCCACAAGGACACTCTCGGCAATCTGACTGTCGGTGTTACCTATGACGACCCCTCCACGCTCTACAAGCAGGTCGCCGCTTTCCGTGTCTATCAATATCCCTGTCATCAGTGTTTCACCTTATCGTTTTCGTAGTCGGCACGCGAAACGCTCGCATGCTTGGGCATGATGGCCGGCACGGTTATCGGAGCGGGATTGGCTTGTGATGTGGCCGACCCGGCAACAGTTACCGTACCCAACGGTAGCGTATGGGTATGGCCATTGAAAGCCGTTATCAGCTCGTTCAGTTTGGCGGTCAGGGCCTCAACCTTGACCATACCACCGAAGTTACCGCCGTTAAATATTACACCGTTATCGGTAAACTCTGCCTTGGCATTATCTCCTTTTTCCACCGTCACACAGTCGTTTTTGACCGTGACTGTGGCTGAGCCTTTGCTAACCACCACCCCCTTATCGGTGATTTTCGCATTCGCGTCATCGCCCATCAGTACACGCACACCCTCCTTGTCGGCTAATATCCGGGCGGTATTTTCACTGATAACCACCTCGACGCTCTCTATCTCGTCGGTAAGCAACACCACACCGGCACTGCCGTCGGCAACAAAGCCAACCACCACATAGCTACCCACTTTCGGGAAAGTCACGATACCAAACTTACTCCCTTGATTAGCCTGAAGGTTCACGCCTAAGAGCGGCGCACTCTCATTGAGTGGCGTGCAGTTCACCGTGCGCGCCGTCTTGTCCACGGCGTCCACCGTACAAACAAGACTCACCGTCTGCCTACCGTCTTGAGCCAGCCTGCGGATAGCCTCTTTTATATTACTCATTCTCCTACACGCCCTCCAAGCGTTGTCTCCTGACGAAACCCGCCAGTGCCGTATTTGATTACGTTCTTTTTGACCTGATACACGCCCTCTCTCTTACCGTCTATCTTCATGCCTATGGCGTCCAATTTGTCGACCAGCCTGTAACCGAATGTCGTAAAGCTGCCGACAAGGCCGTCTCGTTTCAGTCGTGCCGCCTCCTGTTCGGCCCATGCCTTTAGCTCGGCCTCTTGCTTATTGTAGGCATGAAGCGTCCGTAGCTCACCGTCGGCATCGCCAACCTCGACCTTTATCTTCTTATTGTTGGGCATGAGGCTTATCGCCTTGATGCGCAGGCGCATGTTTTCGGCCTTTTGCTGTTCGAGGCTCTGGTCGTCGATGAT
>CAMWRR010000221.1 GCA_947176715.1 uncultured Rikenellaceae bacterium
TATGAGAATAGCTGTCGGCAATATGATGTCTACAGGTCGTCCGGGTCGGTGAAAGAGGCGTCTTTCTGGAACTTCTGCCAGCTGGTGTATCGGTTCTTGTATCTGATGCGCCAGAATAGTTGGCCGTTGGGTTTGCAGCTCAGCTGCAGCGAGCAGCCGGTGCTGTTGGAGGGGAAGTGTATCAGCTGACAGTCGGCGAGATTGTCGAAGTCGTTCCATCGGTAGGTGCCGCCTCCGCTGTCCGCCGGTATGGCCGATATGCCGTTCGGCGTGTCGAAAGCGTTGTCGTAGACGTGGAATCCGGTGTTGAGGTCGGGCGATACCAGTCGGTAGCTTATCCACTCGCCCTCTTCGTTCTTGCGGAAAGCGTACATCTCGCCGTCCGACACCTTCTTGTCGCCCACGCCGGCGTATAGGCCGGGTCCGCTCGACAGATACCATGCCCCTGCGGGGGTGTCGTCGGCTATGACGGTATCGGGCGCTATCACCTCGGCTACGGCGTCTCTGCCGTTTTCACCGTCGTTGCCTTTGTCTCCCTTGTCGCCTTTGTCACCCTTTTCGCCCTGTATGCCGGGTTCTCCTTTCTCGCCGGGTTCTCCCTTGTCGACCTTGACCCCCTTCTCGCCTTTGTCGCCCTGAGTACCGCCCGGCTCTCCCGGGATGCCCTGAGGCCCCTGCGTTCCTTGTATCCCCTGTTCGCCTTTGTCACCCTTGTCTCCTTTATCGCCCTTCTCTCCCTTGTCTCCCTTTTCGCCTTTGAAGTAGCGGCCGAACCGTAGCTCGAATGTGGTGTCGAGAATCTCGGAATTTTCGTTATTAGTATCCATAAGTCAAAACGTTAAAAGTTAACAAATACGGCCTATCGCCGCCTCTTTCACTACGATGGCCCCTTTTCGTGCCACGAATGTGCCGTCGCTGTAACGCACCATCACCTCTATGTCGTAACATCCCGACATGCGTGCGCTGCATCTGCCCGGCAGGCGTAGAAACAATACGTCGTCGTCGAGACGCTTTATGGGCACCGCCCTGCCCCGGCACGAGGAGGTGGATGCGAACACCCCTACCTCCTTGTCGCGGCTGAAAAAGGTTACCGACACCTCGGCCTTGCGTAGCGAGCCTCCGTTGTCGGGAGGGGTGCTTATGAGCATGTCGACGGTCTCGCCCTGATAAATAACAATCATATAGTCATAATTTAAACACGTTTTTTTACTCCGATAATGCGGCTAAGCGTTAAGCCCGGTGTCGGCAGACAGGTCGTAGCGGACCGCTCTCGAGGCGCAGTTCTCCACTGTGCATGCGTCGCGTTCGGCACGTTTGCGTCTGCGCTCCTCTTCGAGAAACTTTATCTCTATCTCGCCTAACTGTCTCATCAGATCGACTATACGCGCCCGCTCCCTGCTTACCAACTCCTGCACCTTCACATTCTCCGAGAACGAGTCGACCAGCTGTCGGCTCAGGTGCTCTATCTGCGCCTTGTTGACATCGAGTTCGGCGGAGGCGGCCTGCGCTTCGGCGGTGACGGCCTCGGCACTCTCGCGTCGGTGTCTGGTGCGATAGAATAGCAGCAGGCTCACTATCCCGCTCCCGAGCACGAGGTCGGAGACTATCCTGAGTATGTTTTCAATACCGTCCATAATAGAAAATATCTTCGGGGGTCCGTATGGCTCTCGCCGCCGGGACGCCGCAGTCGTGTCATCGGTCTATGACCGTATAGCTCTTGGAGTAGGAGTATTCGCACAGATAGGCCAGAGAGCGCAACAGCATCGTCTGTGCCCGTTTGAGGCGACCTGCGAAGAGGGCAGCCCCCTCCGGCTGTACCGACATCTCGAACCATGCGGTGGTTATATGACACACCAGAAACTCCGAGGCGCACCGGTCGACCATCGCTATGCGCTCCGGGGATAGCTCGCGTACGCGACGTTTGCGCTCCACCGAGAAGCCGCACTCCCTGACACCGTCGTCCGACGGCTCGTCCACTGCGAACGAACTCTCGTTTACGGCGGCCATCTTTATGAAATAGGCGTAGAGGGCGCGCATGGCCTCCGAGAGCAGACGGCCGAACAACACCCTCTCGTCAGAGGAGAGTATCAGCGACTCGCCGCTGTCGGTCTCGCCTCCCCTTACTCCGGCATAGCAGGATGTCGCCGTCTCGACCTGACGCCGCAGCTGCTCCGTCTCCCATGAAAAATCTATCGTCCTTTCTTTAAATACGTACATAACACCGTTTTTTTGAGTCAACAGAATGAGTATGGACGGCGGGGCGGCATATCGCACATGAGAGACACGCTCTTTAGCTCCTCCCATGCGCGTGCGAGTCCGAGATCCATCGGCACCGAACGCGTCCTGAGCCACTCCTCCGCCACGTACAGCACGAGTACGCGCTCTATGGCGCCGGGCAGCAGGTGGCGTTGCATGGGGTGGGTGAGCGTAAGGTCGTAGTGGATGGCTCCGTCGGCCACCACCATGCCGCCGCCGAGTCCTGATACGCCGCACGGACACATGGCCGTCTTATCGTGTACCGCACCGCATGCCGTCTCGTCGCCCTTTGCCGCGAGGTGGGCCAGTCCCGCCTTTACGCGCGAATGGGCCATGCGTATCAGCATGTCGAAGGTGTCGGCATCCTCGCGCTCCATCCTCAGGGCGTCTATGGCCCCGTCGTCTCCTCCCGCTGCGGCGGATACGGCGAACAGACGGTCCGACGATTGCCTAAAGAGCGCATCGCGCGAAAAGACAATATCTATTCTCTCCATAAGCTACAATAAATTCATCTGTTCCTGATACATGGCCCGCGCATCCGAGGCCGCCTCGTTCTCGTTCATCACGGTGAGCACCTTGCAGGCCGTAAGCCATGAGAGCGGGGATATAAGCCTCTCGGGGAAGAGTTCGCCCACGGGCACCTCCACCACCGCCTCGGCCGTCTCTATCTCGTGT
>CAMWRR010000222.1 GCA_947176715.1 uncultured Rikenellaceae bacterium
TCTTGGACCCTAACCACAAAAAGGTATTGAAATATAGCCACGAGGGGGATTTCATAAAAGATTTCGACATTCCGTTCTTTGCCGACTCTTTTATCCTGCTCGGTAACGGACACTTCCTCTTCAACATGCCGGAAAGCGGCACCACGACACCGCAACTGTGCGTCGCCGACTCTACCGTAACCGACCTCAAATACCACCTCAACTACAAAGAGGGACAGGAGACAGGCTGGGGTTCCGATAACATAATAACCAAAACTTCTCGAATAACGACATTCTACAAAACGCCGTCGGACACCATATTCGTACTGAACAGCGATGGTGTACCGTTCAAAGGCATTGTGTTGGACTTCAATGGCAAGGGGGTCAGTGAAAAAGCCAAATTAAATTTCAGCGAACGTTTCAGAGAGGAGCTCGACAATGGAGCCATGTTTTTAATGGACAACCCGTTCCCTCTGCCTAACGGACTGTGGGTAGGTGCCGTGAGATATAAAGACAAGCGATACAGCATCATCTTCGACCCAGCCAAAAACCTCTGCGGCGGCAGAGATTACGGCAGAAACTCCACGAGGCCCAACTCCGTGTTCGACATGTTCTGGCTCTGCGGTGCGGACGAAGAGGGCAACCCGATAAGCCTGTTGGAGAATTACGCATTAGAATACTGCAACGACATAGACTCCTTGGACGAAGAGGTAGTCGAGGCCCTGCATAACGGGGACAGGGTGCTGGTATTCTACAATCTCAAATATCCCGAAGAATAAATTATCATGACAAAACTTTCCAAACTATCGCTACTGGGCATAGCGTTAACGGCAATGGCTTGCACCTCAACCCCTTCAGACGGAACAATAGAGTGCGACCGCCTCACAATAAACCTCGACCCCGACTTTTACGACCGAGTGATAGAGTGTAGCGAGCGTCCCAAGACAGTGGTTCTCAAAGAGGACGACAACACGCTATTTGCCGAAGCGAGAAAAATCTTGGTGCGAAACAATAAAATTTTCGTATTGGACCCGTTCGACGGACGTACCGCAGTATCTTTCACCATGGACGGCGAGCCCTACGCACGTTACGGCAGGGCGGGTAACGGTCCCGGCGAATATTTCAGACCGTGGGATATCGATGTAGACTCTACCGGGGTGTATATTCTGGACTCTAACCACAAGAAGGTGCTGAAATACAGCATAGAAGGCGATTTCATCAAAGATTTCGACATTCCGTTTTTTAGCCACACATTCACTCTGCTCGATAACGGACACTTCGTCTTCAATCTGCCGGAGGACGGCACCGCCGCCCCTCAACTGTGCGTGGCCGACTCTACCGTAACCGACATCAAATACTATCTCAGCTACAAAGAGTGACAAGTAGGGGGCTGGGGTACCGACAATGCAATAAACAAAACAAGGATAAAAACTTTCTACAAAGCGCCGGCCGACACCATATTTATTTTGAACAGAGACGGGGAACCGTCCAAAGGCATCGTGCTGGACTTTAACGGCAAAGGTTTCAGCGAGGAGGCTAAATTGGATTTTGAAAACTACTCTGAAAGAGACCTGAATAATGGTGCCATAATGTTGTTGGACAACCCGTTCCCTCTGCCTAACGGACTGTGGGTAGGAGCCGCAGAAGATAAAGACAAGCGATACAGCATCATCTTCGATCCCGTTAAGAACCTATGCGGCGGCAGAGAGACATACAGCAAAAACCCCACGAGGCCCAACTCCGTGTTCGATATGTTCTGGCTCTGCGGTGCGGACGAAGAGGGCAACCCGATAAGTCTGTTGGAGAATTTCGCTTTGGAACACTGCAACGACATAGACTCCTTGGACGAGAAGACAGTAGAGGCCCTGCGTAACGGGGACAGGGTATTGGTGTTTTACAATCTGAAGCATCCGGGGGAATGAGCCGTACAGCATCCGACCTCCTCAAATGGGCGGCATGTCTGATTGCGGCCCTCTCTATCGGCGGTTGCGGAGGCCCCGACGCCGTAAGCCGAAGCGTAGAGAGGCTCATAGGCTCCGAGCTGAACACCTCTATCGACATAGACACCACCGACGGCCACTACACCGTATTGAGATACGTAAAGCCGCTGTCGTGTACCTCCTGTCAGCTGCAGATGGGCGTATGGAAGATATACAAAAGAAAGATGGCCAACAGGTTCGGCGACAGAGTCGACATCCGTTTCATCGTGGAGGCCCCGTCTTCGGAGGAGGTGGGAAACGTCGTCAGGGTTTACGGGTTCGAGCCTGACACCTATGTGGATAGCGTGGGGCTATTCCTGCAAGATAACGTCGACTTCAAGGCTTTAGGCAACGATGTAGTAGTATTGCTCGACTCAGCCAAAACGATCAAGTTTATCGGAGACCCGTGTCAATCACACAAGGCCGACTCCATATACAACGAGATAATATCCCGCAGGCTTTAAAAACAAGCCCCCATACAACGAGACGCCCCGTGAATACGAGGCGTTTCGTTTTTTGTTATTACTGTTCTGAAAAGCCGAATAACCGATATAATTATATGCCTCCAAAGGCTTGTCCTTCCGCGACAAACCGGGCGGGAGATTTAATAGAGCGGTTATCACTCCATGCGAACAACGGTTACAACTTCTGTCGCTCTCCCTTGCGGCCTCCGTGTAACTTTCTGCCCACCGCGAGATGCGGTCCGCCGACCCTCATACTGCCTCGCTCCGCCCGGGCCGCCTCGCGACTAACATAAGGTTTACCGGACAGCAATGTTATTTTATTGCCGTCCGATAAAAATTCAAAACATCCGCACAATTATATATAAATCGACACAAAAACAGCCTTCAGATACGAATAGGCTTATATTCCTCAGCTTTTTTATTATTCCGATACGTCACCGAAAAAGGAGCCTGCGGGGGACCGCACCTCGCGGC
>CAMWRR010000223.1 GCA_947176715.1 uncultured Rikenellaceae bacterium
ATATATTGTTCATAACGTTCGGTAGATGTAACGATGTGGCGGAGAAACTCTTTCTCTCACGCGACAACCGTTACGAGCCTGTATATATGGAGAGCCTTCTGCCTGTGGAGGTGGGGGTGTCGGCCCAGTATTACGAGCTGCAGGACAACGGGAGCGTATATGTCAACATAGGCACCATAACGCAAAACGACGACGGCACAGTCACCAACGAGGTCTCTTTGGTGAATCACCTCGCCAAGTTGCACGACAGAGGCTACATCACGGGGTCGCTCTACCTTATGGCGGCCTATCGTATGGTGGACGGTAGCGTGGCCTCGGGTACGCAAGCCGTAATGATGCCTGTGGAATACAACGATATGGAGCTGATAGCCGGAGGCATACGCATGGCACGCGACGGCAATGTCCGCCGTTTCTCCATGACCATGAGCGGAGCCAAGCTCACCCTTTCGCTGACACTGCCCGACGGCGTGGCTGATAATCCGTTGATAGATTCGGTGGCGCTATTCATGACCGACGCCATCCCTGTCTACGACCCCGTAAAGCTCACGATAGAGGGCTTCGATGCGCGTGCGGTACATGGCACCGGCAGCGACACTATGAGTTACGCCCCGCGCACTGTCATGCTCTCCGAGGTGGCCTCTCAGGTCGTGGAGCGTCCGTTCTATCTGCTCAAAGAGGTGAAGCTATCGGAGTTCAGCGGCGGAACACATACCTTCACCATAGGCTATGACGATATAAAAGACCTGATACACAACGAACTGTACGAGCCGGGGTTTTCCGTGCACTATACCGTATCGTCCGGTAAATACGAGTATAACAACCGTATGCACCGTTACGGCCTTACGACACGGCTCTACGAGGGGCGGTCGATAGTGTGCGGAGAGAGGACCCGAACCGTAAGACGCATAGAGTATGTGCGTCAGAACTTTACAGGGATAGACCTTCTTACCGTGGTGACGTTGGATTGCGACGGCACCACCATGCGCGTGATACACAAAGAGCCCGCGCACCTCTACTTCTCCAACAATGTTCTCGCTCCGGGTTCGTCGTCCGACCGTTACCTGTTGCACGACAACATGTTGAGCTACCCCGACAGTCGCGCCACCGACATCTCTTTCGTCCTTGTCAATGGCACCAAAGCACGCACGCTGGCTCACTACAAGCTAAAACCGTGTTACGAGCACAACATAAGCTACTGGTGCTCGCTCACGGAGAATCTGTTGCACCATGTGCATGTGGTCAATGTGGGGTCGTCGTTCGTGTATGACGAGACTATGCCTGTGGCGGACAACGTGTTGCACGAGCCGGGCAAGATGATAGCCTCTTCTGCGACCAATCCGTTGGTCTTCGATCCGGCGCATACCTATCTTCTCGGTTCGGGTACCTCGTTCGCCATTCTGAGGGCCGAAGCGGCCGCAGGCGAGTTGACCCAGACCCGCTACGGCGACTATCCGCTGTTGCTGTTCACCACACAGGGCATATATGCGATGGAGCAGGGTAGCGACGCCATGCTTTACGTGCGGAGCGTCAAGGTGGCCGGTGATATGCTATCCGGCACTTGCGACACTCTGTCCGTCAGAGGGTTGGTCTTCTTCATAACGGTACGCGGTGTCATGGTACTCGACGGCAGAGAGGTAACCAAAGTCTCAGAAGCCATCGACCACCTGTTGACCGACGACTATCTGAAGGGGGCGCGTCTGTTTTACGCCTCGGCCTACGACGAGGTATTTCTTTTCAACCCCTCTTACAAACGGGCCTACGTGTATGCCATAGGTGGCGGATGGACCGAGCGCGACCTCGACGCAACCCCCGTCTCCGGCTCGCTCTTTATCTCCTCCGGCGGTATATTCTCGCTCGACGGACGCGAGAGCGAGGCGGCTGCCGACAGACTCACACCCTCTTTACTTACAAGGCCGTTGATGCTCGGCTCCGACGAGTTCAAGCACATAGATGTCTTTGCGGCCTATATGTCGGCGGCTGCCGATTCTAAGTTCACGACAGTGTTGGAGGGGAGCAACGACCTTAAAACATGGAGTGTCGTTTTTGTTCTCGACGGCCTGTTGCGGGCACGACACGCCGCCATGTCGTGGCGTTACTACCGCATACGGTTCACCGCCTCCGCAGTAGGAGCCGAGCCGCTGGCCATATCGTCGTTCGACGTGGAGTACTACTCGCGCTTTACGCGGCATCTGAGGGCACGGCAATAAGTGTGAACGTCTTTTTGAATTACGCCTTCGTGTCGGGGGCGTAATTCTTTTTCGGGAAGTTGATTGTATGTATCTGCTGTACGGTTACGGTAGAAAATCAAACGGTCCGCATGTTAATTATGCGGGCCGGTATGTATTACATATTTCGCTCTTTGAGCCAACCCAACATCGTTTCGTACATCTTCTGCCGCACCTCTTTCTTAGAGAGGGCCAGGTCGTGCAGTCCTCCTGCGAGACTTATCTCCGTGACATCGTTGCCGAGATTCTTCCCGTATCTGGATATTGTCTCTACGTCGAGGATTGCATCCGCATGGTAATATTTCTCCTTGTTGTCGCCGCGTCTTACCGAATCGGCCGAGCGCATGAGCAATACGGGTACCGATATGGTGCTTTTGCGAAGTTTGCGTTGTCCGGTGTGTATGGCGCGTGCCCATCCCATATCGGGGTCGGGCAGTATGTCAGGCTTCCAATACTTACGGTAGTTCCATTCTCCGCCGTGCTCTGCCGACAATGTCTCGGCATATCTGGTGTCGGGCCTCTGCCTGAGGCGAACGGCGGGCATGATGCGACCCAACGCGCTTACTATCGGCATGGCTATGCGACGTATGGCGGGCGGCAGGTTCCACTCCAAGAACGGACTGTTGAGTATCAGGGCCTTAAT
>CAMWRR010000224.1 GCA_947176715.1 uncultured Rikenellaceae bacterium
CTTCTCGTTCATCCCCACCACCGCCGAGAGAGCCTTCTCCGGTATGGAGCAGGCACTCGAAAACCGTCTCAACGAAATAAAAGCCAGACGCCTGACAGAGGCCGGCACAGACGATCCCGAGACCGTCGCATCCATACTCTCGGGCAAAGTGCGCATAGAGAAGGTGGCCATAAAGGACATCAAGTTGCGCACGTTCATAACCGAGGGCAGCTGCCGCGACGATCTGGCCGGCCACGTCTACGATATAAGCTACGGTTCGGTGCGGGCGGGTGTCGACAACCTTGTGGCGATAGACGACAGCATCGTGCGCGGCACCACCTTGCGTCGGAGCATAGTGCGCATACTCTCCCGTCTGCATCCCCGCAGGCTTGTGATAGTGTCGTCGTCGCCGCAGATACGCTATCCCGACTTCTACGGCATAGATATGTCGGACATAGGGTCGCTCGTTGCATTCAGGGCCGCCGTGGAGCTGCTCGGAGAGGAGCGCGAAAAGGTGCTCGCAGATATATACGCACGCGCGTTGGCTCAGAGAACGTTGCCCGCCGAAAAGAGGGTGAATTGCGTAAAGGCCCTCTACGACCGATTCACCGACGACGAGATAACGGACATGATAACGCGTCTTGTGACACCCTCCGGGATAGAGTGCCCCGTGAGTATCGTCTACCAGTCGTTGGAGGCCCTGCACCGTATATGTCCCGGACATGGCGGCGACTGGTACTTCTCCGGCGACTATCCCACCCCGGGCGGCGTGCGTCTTGTCAACGAGGCGTTCGTCCGTTACTACGAGAGCCGATATGACACGGCCCGGTAATTAACCGAGACGCTGTTTGAATTTTTTTGCCGAATGTTTTGAAAGCTCTTTTCGATACATATTTCCTACTGCGATGCAGTCAGGCAAAGAGCAGGAGAAAACAGGGCTGAAAAGAGTCTCGAAACATCGGCAAGGAATCAAAAAGTTCTATTTCCTGTAAAAAGTTCAAAACAGCTTCTGAGGTAGGGCACGCGTTTTGCACATGTTTGCAACCGGATTGCATTATGCGGCGGTTATCTTTGCATAAGATAAAATTTGTCTGAGCCCCCCGTTTTTCATCGTATCTATTCGGACGGGTCTGCATGGCTCCGGTATTTTTGCCTTAAAGTGGGAATAATATGAGACGGATTGTTTCGATAGCTTTTTCCGCATCAATGCTCTTGATAGGCATGGTGCCGCGTGTGGCGGAAACGCTCGCGTCATATCCATATATCCTTGTCGGGTGGTTTGCGGCGGCCTTTCTTCCGGTGGGGTTGCCTGTCATTAAAGAGGCGGCTGTGACGGCGTTTAAAGGCAATGTGTTCAGTGAGTTCACATTGATGTCGCTCGCTTCGTTGGGTGCGTTTGTCATAGGCGAATATCCGGAGGGGGTGGCCGTAATGCTTTTCTACACCATAGGCGAGCTTTTCCAGCATAGGGCCGTAGGCAAGGCCCGTGCCGACATAAAGGCGCTCCTTGAGGCGCGCAAGACGAGCGTGGATGTGGTGACCGGCGCGGGCATAGCGGCTACCGATCCGGAGAATGTTCCCATAGGCTCTCTGATAGAGGTCAAGGCTGGGCAGAGTCTTCTTGTGGACGGCGTGCTTACGGGCGGAGATGCCTATTTCGACACCTCGGCCATGACCGGCGAAAGTCTTCCGCGCCTCTTTCGCGAGGGTGAGCGCGTCTATGCGGGAATGATAGCCTCGGGCGGCGCGGCGCGTCTGACTACCGTGGCGGCTTACGAGGATAGCGCGGTCATGCGCATGATGAAGACGATAGAGGAGGCCGGCGCGCGTAAAGCTCCCGCCGAGACATTCATGCGGCGTTTCGCCGGAATATATACCCCTGCCGTGACCTTGGGTGCGCTATTGTTGGTGGCGGTGCCTTTCGTGGTGTCGCGTCTGGACGGCTCTTTCGTCTTCGTGCTTTCCGAGTGGATATATCGGGCGGTGGTGTTTCTGGCCGTGTCGTGTCCGTGCGCCCTCGTCGTAAGCATACCGTTGAGCTATTTCGGAGGCATAGGTGCCGCATCGAGACACGGCGTGCTGTTCAAGGGGGGCGGTAGCCTCGACGCGGCGGCATCCGTCGATACCGTGCTTTTCGACAAGACCGGCACCCTCACCGAGGGGGTCTTCACTGTGCGTGATACGGTGTGCTCGCAAGGTGTCGATCCCGAAAAGCTGTTGTCGCTCGTTTCGGGTATAGAGGCCGCCAGCACCCATCCTGTAGCCCGTGCAGTGGTTGAATACGCCGAAAGGATAGGCGTATATACGGCCGTTGTCACCGGCACCGCCGAGATAGCGGGCTACGGCATGAGAGGGGTGTATGACGGGAAGCCGTTGTCGGTCGGCAACCTGAGATTGATGAGACGCGAGGGTGTGGAATATCCTGCGGATGCGGCCTCGGCAGAGGGGACCGTTGTGGCATGCGCTCTTGACGGTAGGTTCATGGGCTATATTCTGCTCGGGGACACACCCAAGAGGGATGCGGCGGCGGCTGTCGCCTCGCTTAAAGGGTTGGGAATAGCCGATATAGAGATAATCTCGGGAGACAAACAGCCGGTGGTCGATTCACTTGTGGCCTTGTTGGCTGTCACCGGCACCGGCGACATGTTGCCCGATGACAAGTTGGCATACATAGAGAGCCTTTCGGCACGCGGTCGCAAGGTGGCTTTCGTAGGTGACGGCATCAACGACGCCCCCGTCATGGCGGCCGCTCATGTGGCTGTGGCGATGGGCGGAGGCGGTAGCGATGTGACGGTGGAGACGGCCGATGCGGTCATAGAGACGGACGAGCCCTCCAAGATGGCCGTGGCGGTGAGGGCGGGTCGGGCGACCGTCAGGGTTGTGCGT
>CAMWRR010000225.1 GCA_947176715.1 uncultured Rikenellaceae bacterium
CCCGCACAGTCGGTAATAGGAGGCAAACAGAAGCGCAACCCCGTCGTGATACCCCAGACCACCGTCCATGTAACCCTCACAGTCAAACGCGAACAGATAGTCAAAGGGCCGTACGCCAAATATGCCCAGCAGTATCTCGGCATAGCCGCTCCGCTCAACGACAAGACCACCTATACCATACTGGGCGCCGAGCTCTCATGGTCCGACCGTACCCTCCCCGCCAAGGCCGCTCCGCTTGCCGAGATCGTGCCGTCGGCCGACAGCGGCATCAACAGGCCGATATTCTCCGACGTAAGTCTCGACCCCATTGTCTACACCGCCGCCTCCGGTCTCGGCGAGGCACGCACCTCCGTCAAGGAGAAGAGCCTCGACAAGATGGCCGCCGATGCCGCCGACGCGATATTCACGCTCCGTAGGCGCAGGTTCGACTTGGTGACCGGCGAGTTCGGCGAGAATGTATTCGGGGCCGGTCTGCCCGCCGCCATAGAGGAGATGGCCCGCATAGAGGACAACTACCTCTCGTTGTTCACCGGCAAGAAACAGACACGCATATACAGCGTCACCATAGACGTGGTCCCCTCCGCCGAGCAAGGCAACACCGTCGTATGCCGGTTCTCGGAGACCAACGGCATAGTCGACCGTTCCGACCTCTCCGGCGAGCCTATAATGCTCAACATAACGGCAGGCACCCCGTTCAATGCCATAGAGGGGCGCAATGCCGGCAAGAACACCCTCTACGTGTCATTGCCCCGCATGGCCTCGTGCAAGTTGTTTGGCGGCATGAATCTGTTGACCGAGAGGGAGATACCCCTGTTGCAGTCGGGAACCGTAATAGAGGCCGTCAATGCGCGATAAGATAGAGCTTGGGGTGCGTCCTCCGTTTTTCATGCGCTACAAGGGCGAGCTGTACGACCTTAGCGGCCATACCGTCATGGGTATAGTCAACCTCACCCCCGACTCGTTTCATGCCCCCTCGCGCGCGTCTACCGACCGGCAGTTGACGGAGGCGGTGAAAAGACATCTCGACGGCGGGGCGCAGATAATAGACATAGGCGGATACTCGTCGCGTCCCGGAGCCGACGATGTGGATGTCAAGCTCGAGACGTTCAATGTGTTATGGGGTATAGAGCGCATCAAGTCGGCTTTCGGCGACGAGCTGCCGCTCTCGATAGATACCTTCAGGGCGTCGGTGGTGCACAAGGCCGTGGAGCGTTACGGCACCGTCATAGTCAACGACATAACCGCCGGAGAGGGCGACCCGGAGATGCTCGACGTGGTGGCCGAATACAAGCTCCCCTACGTGGCCATGCACATGCGCGGCACGCCCGCTACCATGCAGACCCTGACCGATTACCGCGACGTGGTGGCCGAGGTGATAGACTACTTCTGCCGCCGTATGGAGCTGTTCGCGCAGAGAGGGCTGGAGGATGTGATAATAGACCCCGGTTTCGGTTTCGCCAAGACTACGGAGCAGAATTTCGAGCTTCTCCGGCGGTTAGACGAGTTCGCCATCTTCGGCAGGCCATTGCTTGCGGGGCTGTCGCGCAAGGGTATGATATGGCGCACGCTCGAAAGCTCCCCGGCCGACGCTCTCAACGGCACCACGGCACTCAACATGGCGGCGTTGGAGAGGGGGGCCAACATACTCAGGGTGCATGACTCGCGCGAGGCGTCAGAGGCGATAAAGCTCTTCGAGGCGATGCAGAAAACGGCAAATAATTGATTATCATGGACTTCTTTTCGCTGAAAATAACCGACCTCATCGACATACTGGTAGTTGGTGTGCTCATGTATCAGATATACAAGCTGATAAAGGGTACCAACGCATTCTCCATATTCATCGGTATCTTCATATTCTACATGTTCTGGATAACGGTGAGGGCCTTCAAGATGGAGCTTCTCTCCTCTATCATGGGGCAGATAATTGGTGTGGGGGTCATTGCGCTCATCATAGTGTTTCAACAGGAGATAAGGCGGCTTCTCATCTACTTCGGCAACCGTTACTTCGCCAAGTTCAGTCGCGGACTCGGCGGCTCCCTCAGCGGCGAAGAGAGCGGTTACATCGACGAGATAGTGACGGCCTGCGAGAATATGTCGGCCGGACGTGTGGGTGCCCTCATAGTGTTTACGCGTAGGAGCAACCTCAACTTCATACAGGACACCGGCGATGTTATCAACGCCAAGATATCGCACCGTCTTATCGAGACCATATTCTTCAAGAACTCGCCCCTGCACGACGGGGCCATGATAATAAGCAACGGCCGCATCTCGGCTGCCCGTTGCGTGTTGCCGCAGACCGAGCGTAACGACATCCCCGCCTCTTTAGGGATGCGTCACCGGGCCGCCATAGGGGTGAGCGAGCTGACCGACGCCGTAGTGGTGGTGGTCTCCGAACAGACAGGCCGTATAACCTACGTAGACAAAGGGGTGCTATACTCCAATCTTTCGGCGGTGGTGCTCAAGGAGAAGCTCGTGATGATCTGATACAGTGGTACTTGTCACTCTCTCCGACTCCACGCTGACGGCATGCCACACCCAAAGAATGTCTCCGAGAGGGGCCGTGCCTCATCTCTTTTATATTGCAGATGTCTGAAATAACAAAAGGCAACTTGTTGATACATAGTTGCCTTTTGTTGTATGGTTACAATGCCGGAATCACTTCTGTCTGAAATATATCTGCAACGGCACCCCCGAGAAGTCCCAGTTTTCGCGTATTCTGTTTTCGAGGAACCGGCGGTACGGGTCTTTCACGTACTGCGGCAGGTTGACGAAAAAGGCGAAAGCGGGGGAGGGCGACGGCAGCTGTTGCGCATATTTTATGCGTATGTACTT
>CAMWRR010000226.1 GCA_947176715.1 uncultured Rikenellaceae bacterium
CTGATACGATACATTCGGATATTTGTCCGGGTCGAAAGTTATCTCCACCGGTCGTTGAGCAACCTCTAACGTGGCGTTGACGCGTCCGTTGATATCTATGAACTTGACGGGAACCACGACCCCGTCGGCAGGAACTGTTGCCGCATCGACGGTGGTCATGAAGTGGCACGAGATGGTTTTGGCTCCACGACTGACATCTACCGAGATACCGGCCGCTCCGTTGTTCTCCGGCACTATATCCATATCGTTTAGCTCGTCGTCGCTGATGTCGAAGTTCACGGTGTAGACAGCTGACGAACTGCCCGTACCGCCCACCTTCTCCAAGCGGTTGTCGACTATGGGCAGGCTCGAGCAAGAGAAGGTTATCGCCTTGCCCTGAACTATATGGAATATGCCTACGTTATTGCCGCCCACCTTTACGGCCACCTGACATTCGCGTTCCGAGTCGCCGGTGTTTGGCGATACCGTTATGGTTACGTTGTTTATCGCCACCCAGCTTATCGAGGAGCCTCCCGTTACCTCGAGCGATGCCACACCCTCGTTGGCACCGACCGTAAACGAAAGTTCGCTGCCGCCGCTATATGCCCGTAGTGCTTTGGCGTTCTTGTAATCGAAAAACTCGCTGCCGATGACCTTCAACCGTACGTCGCCGCACAGTTGGTACAGACCAGTGTTTCCCCAGTTGTCGGGGTCGCCTATCCGGAGGTCGTTGTTGGCGTATCCGACCAAGGCCGTGGCCTGTTTGCCGGCTTCGAGACGATCTATGAACGAAAGCGAGGCGAGGGCGGTGGTTGTGTTCCCGCTTTCGTCGGCATTGTCATTTAGCGTCGCTTCCGCCTCTATTTTAACATCCTCCATCTGTTCATCCGGTACGAAGAAGCTGTAAACTACCGCGTTGCCGTCGGTGTCTATCTCCGCCTCCGCACTCTCGGTGTAGGTTACGCCCGTAGCCTCCGAGCCTGTATCGAAGATGTTACCCCGACTCGGCAGTCCGGTGACGGTAGCGTTTACAAGCTCCACACGGTCGGTGTTGCGGTTCTCTATCAGTATGGCGCTGTTGATGCGGGTGAGGGCTATCTTTATATCAGAGGTTTCATTAGAGACAGCCGTATGAGTTTTTCCTGCAAACGGCAAATAGTCGTAACTGTCGCGATGAGGTACTGTCAACGATTCCAGCTCATTGCGCGACGGGGCCTCCGGCAGGTCGATAAGCGCACCCATATTGCAAAGGACATATACCGAGTAGTTGCCCTTTTGGGGAAAGTCGAGGTCGTAACTATCCGCTTCGGCAAAGGCGTTTTTAGCAACGAAATCACCTCTCTCGTCGAAGATGTAAAATACGGCTTCGGAGATTTCGTCTGTGGCGACTTCTCCGGAATATGTCTTTTTACCTGCAGTTCCTATTCCGGCTATCTCGCCTCCGGAAACGACCATGTCAGGCACCTCGAGTATTGCCGAAACCTTGGCGGAGAAATCGAGGTTTTCGGTGCGGTTGACACAACTCGTAAGGATGATAAGCAGTGTCAATGTTTTTATTATCTTGTTCATAGTATTTACCCTCTATATATTCGTCTTTGTATCAAAATCGTTTAAGTACGATTTTATGTTATGTACGGTTGTGGCAGATTATTGGCGGACACATCGTACGCTGAATCCGTTCCGTTTGTTGTCGTTGCCGGCAGTGGTTATACCTCCGCTATTGAAGCCTATGTCATGCGCATTGACGGTGTTGACCTTGTCTCCGACAGAGGTCCAGTAGAACCCGTTGGTGCCGTAGTTCGTCCGGCCTCCGTCCCAATAGGCGCGTCGACCCACGGCCGGAAACTCCAGTTTGAGCTTGCTGTTGGTTTTGCTGACAAGCGTTATGTAACCGTAATTGTTATTAGCCCAATCGCTACCGTTATTGTAAAATTCTACGATACATGCGTTGGCAAGGTTTTGATATTCTATGTCGGTAGGCACTCGGAATCCTGAAGGACACGGGTTGGTATTCGACGGCCATTCAGAATTGCTGTCGGTATTAGTAGAGGTATTCCATCCGGAAGCGGAAGAGACATCGCTGCCCCATGCTACATTACGTCCCCATTGATACAACCTTCCGAGGGAGTTGGTGCGTACGCCGGTACATTCCGACGGTAAAGCGGTGGCCAGATTTCCAACGGAATTTACATTGTACTTCTTCCAGTACGCACCTCCTATATATATCGTAGTGGGATCTGTCACCATCTGCGTGACGGTGAAATTCTGCGATCTGCTGTCGAGGTATGTGACGTAAACCGAAGTCGAACGCGATGCGGTAGCCGTATTGGCCGTGGCCGTTACAATAACCTTATCGCCATCCACGGACACTTTGCACCACGACGTATTACCCGATGTGGCGGTCATGCCGGAAGATATGGGGCCGGCATTGGACGAGGCGACAGTGACGACGGTAGTATCGGCTATCGCGTTCAACAACACCCCGGTAGGCAATGTATATACCACTTTGCTCTGCGACGTGGTATAACTTCCTCGCGATATGCCGTCGGCACCGTTCAATGTTATCGTGGCGTTTTGTGTGGCGCTGTTGTAGGTCAAGGTCGCGGCGAATTCTACGCTGAATGTGCCCGCGGCTAGATCTACGGAGCTTACGGGTAACGAAGCGTTGCTGCTGGTAACATTCGCAACATCCCATTCGGAGGCTACGAAGCTACCGCCTTTGAGTGATGGCCTGCTCTGAACACCGCCTATTACATTTGTTACATTGACTGTGCTCGTCGATGCGGCAAAGCCCGCTTTCTTGGCCTGTTTCACAGTGAAGCCGCCTATCCTGTTGCCGTCCGCCATGATGT
>CAMWRR010000227.1 GCA_947176715.1 uncultured Rikenellaceae bacterium
AACTCGGCAACGGTGTGGTCTGCCACCTTTACGGCCATGAGTGCGTCGAGATCATCCGCATCGTTCATGATTGCTATATCGAGAATCTCGTTAGCCGTAGCGATGAAGGCTTCGTTCTTAGCCACGAAGTCGGTCTCGCAGGCCAGGCAGAGCATGTATGATTTGTTGCCTACTGTCTTGGCAACCACTACACCCTCAGATGCCTCGCGGTCTGCACGTTTGCTTGCGATGAGCTTGCCTTTCTCGCGGATGATCTCCTGAGCGCGCTCGAAATCGCCTTCGGCTTCGGTGAGCGCCTTTTTGCAGTCCATCATACCGGCACCGGTCATCTTACGCAGTTTTGCTACGTCTGCTGCTTTTATTTCCATGATTGAAAAACCTTTCTTTTTAAAAAATTACGCTTCGGTCGTTTCAGCTACCGCCTCGGCAGCCTCTTCGGCCTGCTCCTCTTTAACGGCGCCTTTGCGGGGACGTGTGCCCTTGGTCTCCTTTTTGGGAGCGGCTTCGCCCTCTTTCTCCTTCTCTACCTTGCGTTCGTTGAGACCTTCGTTTATGGCGGCGGTCACTACGTCGAGAATCAAGGCTACCGATTTAGAGGCATCGTCGTTTGCGGGGATAACGTAGTCGATGGGAGTCGGATCACAACATGTATCAACCATTGCAAAGACGGGGATATTGAGTCTCTTGGCCTCTTTCACGGCATTGGCCTCTTTCTGTACGTCCACTACGAAGAGAGCGGCGGGAAGGCGTGTAAGGTCGGCGATAGAACCGAGGTTTTTCTCGAGTTTTGCGCGCTGACGGCTCACCTGGAGCTTTTCGCGTTTTGAGAAGTTGTCGAAAGTGCCGTCCGTGGTCATCTTGTCGATGGTAGCCATCTTCTTGACAGCCTTACGTATGGTGGGGAAGTTGGTAAGCATACCGCCCGGCCAACGCTCGGTCACGAAGGGCATACCTATGCTCTGAACCTTCTCGGCTACGATCTCTTTGGCCTGTTTCTTTGTGGCAACGAAGAGGATGCGACGGCCCGATTTGGCTATCTGTTTGAGAGCTGCGGCCGCTTCGTCGAGCTTAACGGCGGTTTTGTGGAGGTCTATGATGTGGATCCCGTTCTTCTCCATGAAGATGTAGGGAGCCATTTTAGGGTTCCATTTTCTTTTGAGGTGACCGAAGTGGACACCTGCTTCCAAAAGCTGATTGAAATCTGTATTAGCCATTTTTCTGTTTTTTACTTTTCGCTTTTACATCAACCTGTTCGGTAGCGTTCCAATTACCTTAAGATACGGTCCGACAGGTTTTTCGTCTGAGAGCGATCGATGCGGTAAACCGCTTGGTGTCCGTATCGATTATCCCTGCCATGCTTGTTATGGCAGCTGTACAGGGGGCGGGCTTCACAGCCTTCGCGCTCGGAGCAGACGCTGTATAGGACGAGATAAAAATTTTTGTTTGCGTTATACAGTCGCAACGATTAACGTTTGCTGAACTGGAATTTGGCACGTGCGCCGGGCTGACCGGGTTTCTTACGTTCCACGCTGCGGGGATCGCGGGTGAGGAACCCGTTCTTCTTGAGCACGGGACGCAACTCGGCGTCTATCTCGCACAGTGCGCGCGCGATACCGAGACGTGCGGCCTCGGCCTGGCCTTTGATACCGCCGCCGTCGAGATTGATCTTGATGTCGAACTTCTCGACATTCTCAGTCACGATGAGGGGCTGTTTTACCACGAACTGGAATATCTCCATAGGGAAATAGTTCTCTATGGGTCGTGAATTGATGGTAATTGTACCGTTGCCGCTCTTGACGTAAACGCGGGCTACGGCAGATTTTCTACGTCCTATCGTATTTACAACTTCCATAATGATTACTTGATCTGATTTACGTTAAGTTCTTTGGGAGACTGTGCCGCATGGGGATGTTCCGCGCCTGCGTAAACCTTGAGGTTACGGAGTATGTCCGCACCCAGACGGTTCTTGGGCAACATGCCTTTCACCGCATTGGTCACCACGAAAGCGGGTTTGCGTCTGAGCATCTCCGCAGGGGTTGCGAAACGCTGGCCGCCGGGATAGCCCGTGTGGCGAACATATACCTTGTCGGTAAGTTTCTTACCCGTGAGTTTTACTTTGTCGGCGTTGATGATCACGACTGAATCACCGCAGTCGACATGAGGAGTGTAGCCGGGCTTGTGCTTGCCGCGCAAAATCTTGGCAACCTGCGAAGCCAGACGACCCAAAACCACTCCCTCCGCGTCTATCACGAACCACTCGCGCGTTGCGGTAGAGGAGTTCAGAGAGACCGTTTTGTAGCTTAATGAATCCACTGTTTTCTACGTTTTTAGTTAATACTGTTGATCCGATTATCCCATATTATGGGTCTGCAAAAGTAATAACTTTTTTCCTGTTTTTAAAACTTTTCCGTAAAAATCGGCTTCGGGACGGTCGTCGTTTGCCGGTCGTTTTGTTGTTGCGGCGGTTGTCGGGTCGTTGTAAGTGGCTGTCGTTTCGGCCGATGCGTCTGCCCGTTTGCGCATCGTCTGCGCTATGGTGCGGGGTGTGTTAACTCGCTTGCTGTTTCCGGTACCGGGTGGCGTGAGTTTACGGCGGGTTTAATGTTTGCGGGGGCTTCCGGGCGGCAGATTGTGGCTTTCCCGGGGCAGAGATGCAAATGGCAAAATATTAACGGCATCTTAAATCGTTGATTGCTATTTCGTAGCCTCCGTATATTGAAACAAATGCCGCCTTGTGTTCCTGCCTCTCATTATTTTTTAGTATATTTGTTCCCTAACAAAACTACAAGAACGTTATGACCGAC
>CAMWRR010000228.1 GCA_947176715.1 uncultured Rikenellaceae bacterium
CTCTTGCATTTGCCCTCAAAACGAAGCTCGAGGGTAGACATCTTGGCTTCCGGCTTGTAGGGGAAAGAGACGGTGTGGGTAACGCTACCGCCCTCGGTGTAGCTTATGACCTGGTAGTTGTCTTTAACATTCTGGCCCTGAACATATTTGGGAGTGCCGACCATCTCGCCGCCGTCGTATTTGAGAACGGGAGTGATTTTGGCGATACCCTTTTTGGGGAAGAGCTTCGCGGGAAACTCTGCTGTGAAAGTAGCGGTCACCTGATCGCCTTTGAGGGTCAGAACGGTGGGTGTGCATGAAACAGCCACGGTGTCTGCTTTCTTAGTGAATTTCTTAAAGCAGTCGCAGCTTGTCAGTACGAGCGCCATAGAGGCGAGTACCATGCCAAGTTTAACAAACTTTTTCATAATTGAATTGATTAATAGGTTTTATTGTTATTTCGTTATCTCTTCATCGAGCCGAATGTGCCTGCAAATATACGTATAATATTCAAACAATCATTCGCTACTCGTCCGTTTCACTCTTTAAGAAGATACTTTTCCGTCTTCCGTTACGACCTGTTCTTGTCGGGTCTTTCGGGTTTGGGAAGCAGTGCCTTGTGAGAGAGTTTCAACTTGCCGTTCTTGGGGTCTATGTCGAGGAGCTTCACCTCTATCATGTCGCCCTCTTTGAGGCCCGTCTCCTCCATGGTCTCGAAACGGCGATGCTCTATCTCGGAGATGTGCATCAGACCGTCCTTGCCGGGGATAATCTCGACGAATGCGCCGAAAGGCATTATCGAGCGTATCTTACCCTTGTAGACCTCGCCCACTTCGGGAACGGTGGTCATGCCCTTTATGCGCGTCACCGCCGCATCCATCGACTCCTTGTTGGTAGCGAAGATGTCGACTATGCCGCGACCGTCCTCCTCGGTGATGGTGATGGTGCTACCGGTGGTCTTCTGTATCTCCTGTATCACCTTGCCGCCCGGACCTATCACCGCGCCGATGAACTCGGTGGGGATGTAGAGACGGGTCACGCGGGGAACCTGGGGCTTGTAATCCTCTCTCGGTTCTGCAATCGTATCAAGAATCTTGCCAAGAATGTGCATCCTGCCCTGACGAGCCTGCTCCAACGCTTTGGCGAGCACCTCGTAAGAGAGACCGTCCACCTTTATATCCATCTGGGTGGCGGTGATACCGTCTTTGGTACCGGTCACCTTGAAGTCCATGTCGCCGAGGTGGTCCTCGTCGCCGAGAATGTCGGAGAGGACGGCGTATTTACCGCTCTCGGTGTCGGTGATAAGACCCATAGCTATACCCGACACAGGCTTCTTGAGCTTGATGCCGGCATCCATCAGCGCGAGCGTTCCGGCGCAGACGGTAGCCATAGACGACGAACCGTTCGACTCGAGGATGTCCGATACGACGCGTACGGCGTAGGGGTTCTCCTCGCCCAGCGGAACCATATTCTTGAGGGCGCGCCATGCGAGGTTGCCGTGGCCTATCTCACGACGCGAGAGGCTACGTGCGGGGCGAGCCTCGCCGGTAGAGAACGGGGGGAAGTTATAGTGGAGCACGAACTGTTCCGAGCCTTGGAACAACACCTCGTCTATCATCTTCTCGTCCATCTTGGTGCCGAGCGTTACCGTGGTGAGCGACTGGGTCTCGCCGCGGGTGAAGATAGCCGAACCGTGCGCAGAGGGCAGATAGCCCACCTCGCACCATATAGGACGTATCTGGTCGGTGGCGCGGCCGTCGAGACGGATGCCCTCGTCGAGTATCATGTTACGCATGGCCTTTTTGAGGACGAAATCGTGGAAATATCTCTTTACCAGAGGCTCTTTCTCGGCACGCTCCTCCTCGCCGTACTGCGAGAGGAACTCCTCCTCCACGGCGTCGAACTTGTCGGAACGCTCGTGTTTAGAGCTGCCGTCGCGCGCTATGGCGTAGACCTTGTCGTAGGTGTCGGCTATGACCTTGGCCTTGAGCTCCTCGTCGTTGACCTCGTGGCAATATGTTCTTTTCACATCCTTGCCGAGCTCGCGGCTCAGCTCCATCTGCACCTGGCAATGTTTCTTGATGGCCTCGTGGGCGAACTTGATGGCCTCGAGCATGTCGGCCTCGCTCACCTCTTTCATCTCGCCCTCCACCATCAGTATGTTATCGTAGGTGGCGCCTACCATTATGTCTATGTCGGCACGCTCCATCTCCGAGAAGTGGGGGTTTATCTTCAGTGTGCCGTCAACACGAGCTACACGCACCTCGGATATGGGACCGCCGAAAGGTATGTCCGATACGGCCAGCGCCGCCGATGCCGCAAGACCGGCCAATGCGTCGGGCTGGGTGTCGGCCTCGGCAGATATGAGGTTGACGGTGACGAAGACATCGGCATGGTAGTCGGAGGGGAAGAGCGGACGCAATGCACGGTCTATCAGACGAGAAACCAATATTTCGTAGTCGGAGGGACGAGCCTCGCGTTTGAGAAAACCGCCGGGGAAGCGACCCGCAGAGGCATATTTCTCTTTGTACTCTACCTGCAGGGGCATGAAGTCGGTGCCCTCTTTGGCGTCTTTAGCCGCCACCACGGTAGCCAAAAGCATGGTGTTGCCCTGTTTTACAACGACGGAACCATCCGCCTGTTTGGCTAACTTGCCTGTCTCGATCTCGATCTGACGGCCGTCGCCTAGATCGATCACTTTCTTTGTAGCTGTGTACATTCTATATTTTTTATTACAATTTGAATTCAAGCTGTAAATATACGACTTTTTTAACGAAACAATCACTATTTTCGATAATTTAACCC
>CAMWRR010000229.1 GCA_947176715.1 uncultured Rikenellaceae bacterium
AGGTGCGGCCCGCTCGGCCCCTGCGTTGCACTTCGGGTCCGCCAAGCGGAAAGGCTTACGGTCCTCGTACCTCGGACCGGATTAGGCGGAGCTGTGTTTTATGTCCTCGCTGACGCACGGAAGTGATAATTACACCCCGTGACATAAGTCTTCCCATACGCCCCACCAACGGCGTAAGACAGAAAAAGGAGGCATAGCCCCCTTTCTCTTTTATCTAACCTTGCCCCAGTTGAAGCTGAGACCGATGCTTACCTGACGCACGCGCGGTCCATCCTTGAATATGGGGTCGGGATAGTACTGCATGTAGATGCCGTAGTGCGAGTAGCCGACGCCCACTATGTAGCCGTATCTGAAGTTGGTCGTGCCCACGTTGTGGTCTTTGGTTTTGCGCATGCGTCCCGAGTCGGTTTCGTATTTTATCTTGGAGTGTGCGTTATATCCCCATCCGCCGATGACACCGCCGTACAGATAGCCTGCCTTGCCGCTGTATCCGTTCTTGCATCCGAAACGGAACTCGGCCAGAAGCGGAATATTGAGGTAGTTGGTCGACAGTTTCGACTTGTCGGCATGTATTTTGTCGTCGTTGAACGAATGGTCGGGATGTGTGCCTTTTTCTTTAGAGTAGCGCAATATCATCGGCTCTCTGAAACGGTAGTTGTTAAACTCCAGACCTACACCTGTCGTAAGGGCGAAATGGCGGGTGGACAATATCTCAAGGCCTATGATGTTGATGTTCAGGCTCGGTGAGTTGGCCCGTTGGTCGAGATATGCGCCGTCTTCGGGTAGACCCCAGTGTCCTATGCCCGATATGAGACCCGAATAACCGAACGATATGCCTGCCCAGTGTCCGCCTATCACTCCGAAGCGTGCTCTTCTGGGTGTGGCGCGACTGTCGCCGAAGATGAACTCCTTGCCGTTCTTGACATAGACACCCGCTTCCGAATATTTGTCGGGCCCCTCTATTATGATAGGTTCTCTGAATCCGTCTATTGTTATCGGTTTCTCCGGGCCATCTATGACTATAGCCTCCCTTATGCCGTCGACTACTCCGTCGTAGCGTGTCACCGTGTCGCGTCGCTCGCCGTCTACGGGACGACTACTCACAAAGACCTTCCTGCCGTTGATTCTGACATAGGAATAGCCGTCGAACATGTCGTTCCGGCTGTCGACGTCGATTACCTCCCGCTTATCGTTTTCGTCTATCGTTATCATCTGGCGACTCTCGGAAGCGGAGCGTGTCGATTTTGCGGTCTGTGCCGAGGCCGACAGGGCCGATATCAGGGCTACCGCCGTGATGAAAAGATGTCTCATATCGTTATTGTTTGTCGTTAATTCCTATCTGAGCATACGTATTATATCCGACAGCTTGTCGGCAAAGCCGCTCGATGTCGCCAACCTCGTGTGTCCGGCATCTATGGCGGGCATCTCGAACAGGCCGCACAGCATCTCGGCGGGGTCGTATTCCACCTCTATCATGAGCATTGGAGTGGCCAGAACGAACTCCTCCCGCAGCTCGGCCGGCTCCGTTATCTCGATTATGTCTCTACCGCATGCCGATACGTCCGTTGACGGCGGCGTCACTGTCTCTACTGCGGCCAGCTCGTCTGCGGAGCTATCGTCCGGCACATTGCGTGCCAGAAATGAGGACACGTTACAACTGTCGGAATATATCTCCGTATCAGTGGTCTCCGTCGCATCGGCCACACGCACGCTGTCGTGTTCGGGCGACAGTGTCACGGTCAGTATCAGAGCCGCTGCCACTGCCGCCGCCGACAGTGCGGTCGCCATTCTGCGCAGAGGGAGACGTCGGCGGAAAGATACGGCCTTTGTGATTCTCCTGCGCAACTCTACGGTATCAGCCTCCTCGACGGGTATCTCGCATGCGAGAGCCTCTCCGTAAAGGCGGTATGTCTCGCGCAGAGAGGGGTCGGCGGCCATGGCTTCGGCAAGGAGGCGTTCCCCCTCGGCATCGAGGTTGCCGTCGTAGCTGTCGACGATCATCTCAATATATTTCTCCTGTTCCATATCTCTATATTATATCGTCTATCGGGCCTAACCTACGCCTCAGTTCGGTGCGCGCACGGAAGATGCCGACCTTGACACCTGATATGCTCGCTCCGGTTATGGCGGCTATCTCTTCGTATGAATAGCCCTCCCAGTCGCGTAACATTATCAGACTTCGCCACTCCTCCTTAATGCCGTCCAACGCCCGTGAGAGCGTCTGTCCCAAGTCGCTGTAGCCCTCGGAGGGTCCGGGTCTGCCTATCGTCTCCACCTCCACGCCCGAAGAGTGTCGCAGACGGCGCGCCCTGTCTATGACCAAACGGTAGGCGATGGTGAACAGGTAGCTCTTCTGGCTTCCCTCGCGAACCTTGTCGCGTGTCTCCCACAACCTTACGAAGCTCTCCTGAACGATATCCTCGGCCGACGGCACGTCTTTCACGTTCTTGAGCACGAAACGGAACAATGCGTCGGTAAACGCATTCACGTATTCGTTGAACTTCTCTTCGGTCATCCGGTTATTATTGTCTTTCGTTTACACTAAAACGCATGTAGCCCCCAAAAGTTACATAATAATGATGCTATAAACGTCACAACACCTTCCCGAATCAATCGACCCGACATATATCCCGTTGCAATACAACCTTTTCCCGACACCCACCGCCCACCGCAATACGCATGTGAAGTGTCCCACCCCACACCCCCGGCATCACCTCACACCACGCCTCTCAAAAGGGGCTGTGCCCCCTCGTTTTGGTTACTTTGTCGAGTGACA
>CAMWRR010000230.1 GCA_947176715.1 uncultured Rikenellaceae bacterium
CTTTTTGACGTGTTTTTTATTGTTGCCCCTATGTTGCCCTCGCTGGCGCTCGGGCTACGCCTCAGTTGAATTGCGTTTGCGAGACGGTGCAGTGTATTTGTTCTAGTGTCTTTCGTATCTTTTGTTATCTTGGATTAACGATACTCCAGAATCTTGTAGCAGTGGAAATTTACCGTACGGCAATATCTTTTATTAGGAGTGTTAAGAGACTCAAAGTCCGTGTCATAGCAACGGCGAGAGCAGTCTGGCCAAAGCCTCGTAGAATCTGTGACGTACCGGACGTGCCTCCCAGTCGGACGGACGTATTAGGGTCGCTTGTTCAAGGTCGGCCAGGAAACGGTTCTCCAGCTCCACTGTCTTTGAGCTGTCGTATATAAGCGCGCTTACCTCGAAGTTGTCTTCAAAGCTGCGTATATCCATGTTAGCGCTGCCTATCGAACTTAGCATGGAGTCGATCATCAGTAGTTTGGAGTGGTTGAATCCGCCGTAATAGAGGTAGACGCTGACACCGGCTTCCATCAGCTCGGTTATGTACGAGCGTGTAGCCCAGTAGACCGTTTTGGAGTCGGAGCGGAACGGCAACATCAGGCGTACGTCCACGCCGCCGAGCGAAGCCACCTTTATTGCTGTCAGCAACGCCTCGTTGGGGAGGAAATAGGGTGTCGATATGTAGATATGGTTGCGTGCCTTGGTGATGGCGCTGAAATATCCCTGCATGATGGCGGCCCAATCGCTGTCGGGACCGGATGATGCTATCTGTACGGCCACCCCCTCTTTAGGCTCGGTCTTGGCGAAGTAGAGCGCCTCGTCGAGCTGTACGTGATGTACGAAATGCCAGTCTGTTATGAAGATTGCCTGCAAAGTGTGCGATGCCTTGCCCTCTATTCGCAGATGGGTGTCGCGCCAGTCGCCGAGCTTGGAGGTGCCCGTAACGTATCGGTCTGCGACATTGAGCCCGCCTGTGAACGATACGGCACCGTCTATCACCACTATCTTACGGTGGTTCCGATAGTTTATCTTGCTGGTGAAGTGAGGGAACACCACCGGCATGAACTCCTCTACCTCCACCCCTGCGCTTTTGAGCCGTTCTATATATCGTCGCGGTAGTGAGAAGCTCCCCACGGAGTCGTATATGACGCGTACCTCCACCCCCTCCGATGCTTTCTGACACAACAGGTCGGCCAAGGCACGCCCGAGTGAGTCGTCGCTGATTATATAATATTCGACGTGTATGGAGCTTTTAGCGGCGGCAATATCGGTGAATATCGCCTCGAATGTCTCGCGGCCGTCGTTGAGTATGCGTATGTCGTTGTTATAGGTGACCGGAGATCTGCCGGCGTTGAGCAGTAACGTGACGACATCGCGGTTAACGGTTATCTCGGGCCTGTTATCTGCGAAAGGGCTGTTGACCGAATAGAGCTGACGGGTGATGATGCTGTCTATGTGGTCGGAGTTGAAACGGTTCTTGTCCTTGAATATCTTGCGCTTACGGAAGTTCTGCCCGAACATTACGTAGAGCAGTATGCCGGCTACGGGCAACATAGTTATCACAACCACCCACGACAATGTTTTTACCGGGTCGCGTTTGTCTACGACGAGCGTTACGACCGTCACCGTAATCATCAGCACATACAGTGCCGAGATGCTCTCAAAAACTATATCGAACGTGTCTGCGGACATAGGACAAGTGTTTTTTCACGTCTGCTAATATATTATTTTAAAGCGATATATACAAGTTCGCGGCATAATGCGCCTGTTTGTCGTAGTTTCAAAAACAGTGCCGTTCATGGCGTGTTACGATATATAGCGCCTTGCCGGCATACATCGATCGGAATCGCCGAATAAAACGGGATAAAGTTTTTTTATTGAATAATAATGTTTATCTTTGCATAAGATTTGTAAATAGACCATGTAAGAGTTCCGGACTTTACGCGCCGGGATTCTTTATTTTTTACGTCTCCGATAGTGCACGGAGGCTGGTATTGTAGAATTTGATTAATGATTATACGATGGCGAACGTAGTATATTTGACACAGGAGGGCCTTCAGAAGGTCCGTGAAGAGTTGGACCACCTCAGAGGCGTGGAGCGTCCTGCCGTGCAGGCGCAGATAGCCGAGGCGCGGGACAAAGGCGACCTGTCGGAGAATGCCGAATACGATGCGGCAAAAGAGGCTCAGGGTCTTCTGGAGATGAAGATTGCCAAGCTGGAGGAGCTTTTCGCATCGGCCAGGGTGATAGACGAGTCGCAGATAGACACCGAGACAGTGCAGATACTCACCCGCGTGAAACTTAAGAATGTAGCCACCGGCAAAATCATGGAATACACTCTCGTTTCGGAACGCGAGGCCGATCTCAAATCGAAGAAGCTCTCGGTAGGTACCCCTATCGCCAAAGCCATAATAGGCAAGAAGAAAGGCGAGGTGGTGGAGGTAGACGCCCCTGCCGGTAAAATGAAGTTGGAGATTGTAGATATAGCTATATAATCTTACTTAATGGCGAGACTTAGCGTCTCCTGATAGATAAAAACGGATACACGCGTATCCGTTTTTTTTGTATTATAGCATGTCGCCTAATGTGTTGTATTATAGGCTATACCGCTTCCGTGTGTAAAAATATCCATGATTATCGCCTAAAAAATTATTTGAAAATTTGTCGGAAAGCAAATTTTATCTACCTTTGTGCCCGGAGAGATGGCAGAGTGGTCGAATGCGGCTGTCTTGAAAACAGTTGTGCTGAGAGGCACCGGGGGTTCGAATCCCTCTCTCTCCGC
>CAMWRR010000231.1 GCA_947176715.1 uncultured Rikenellaceae bacterium
CGCTCGCCTGCTCTTTGAGCACCTTACGACGTCGTCGTTGCTCATGCCTACGGTCACCTTGTCGCCCATCTCTATGGTAGAGAATATGCCTGCCAGACGGCCTGCGGGATCGGCTTTCTCGTATGCGCGCTGGAAGTTGTCGATGTAGCCCGCGCCGTTATTCTGCGAGGCTGTGCGCGCTTCGGCCAGAGCCTTGTTGAAGGCGGGGTCGGGGTTATTGTTTGAGAGCGAACGGAGGATGTCCTCTTCCGAGATCTCGAGCATGACGTTCATACCTCCCTTGAGGTCGAGACCGAGGTTGAGCTCCTTGCTCTTGCATTCGGCATAGGTGTATTTTACCAAACCGAGGTTGTAGACCACCTGAGACTTGATTGAATCGAGATAGCGCTGTTCCGCCGCAGGATCACCGCCGCTCGCCTCAAGGGCCTCTTTTTCAACGCTCTTGGTGACGAACGTGAACGACAGCTGGTAAAGACATGCCAGTGCCAGGACGACCGTCAGGAATTTAAGTGCGCCTTTGTTTTGCATTGCTTTTAAGGTTATTATTTTTCACTACGAGACGCCGGGGTCTCCTTTAATTATTTCACAAGGTTATATAAAGACTTGCAAATATAGTGTATTTAAATTTGCCTTGCAATATATTTTCGTTATATTGCGGCATAAAACGTGCTGTGCGGTATTTTGCGGCGTAGCGGCGCTGTCCGTTTGCAGTGTGCGGGAGAGGCCGTTTAAGGTACGGTATAATAGCGTGTGATTATGGAGAATGTAACCGAAAAATTCTGGTTCATAGACGATATACAACACATGTTGTTGGGGTTGGGACTGTCGTATTCGGTCACCAACCTGTTCACCTTCGTCATAGCCATAGCGTTGGTGTTTATGGTGTTGTGGCTGCTCGATGCGTTGTGCAACAGGGTGATAGTGGGCATAATGCACAGCGTGGCCCGTAAGGCGCATGCGCGCACCAATGCAAGGACCGACTGGGTAGAGGCGCTGATATCACGGCACTTCTTCAAGCGTCTTCTGCGCTTCGTGGTGGCTTTGGTGCTGGCCATACTCATCGACAAGGTGCTCAAGGGATTTCATCCGGGAATGGTCGGAGGCGTGGTGTTGCTCACCAAGTGTCTGGCCGTATTCTTCCTCATGATAATGGTGGGGTCGTCGCTCGATGCGGCGGCGGACATATACATGATGATTCCGCGTACCCACAAGAAGAGCATAAAGAGTTACGTTCAGTCGCTCAAGATAATAACCTATATCGTGGGCATATTGCTCATGATCTCCATGTTGATGGGCATAAGCCTTACCACTATAATGGTCAGTCTGGCCACCTCGGCGGCCATTCTTACATTGGTGTTCAAGGATACTATCCTCGGTTTCGTGGCCTCCATACAGCTCTCGGCGCAGGATATGGTGCGTCCCGGCGACTGGGTGGAGATGAAGAGCAAAGGGGCCGACGGCGTTGTCTTGGACATGACGGTCAACACCGTGAAGGTCAAAAACTGGGACAACACCGTCACGATGATACCGATATACTCCATGGTCAGCGAGGCGTTCGTCAACTGGCGTAGCATGGAGGAGGGCGACGGCAGGAGGTTCAAGCGTCCGTTCTACATCGATTTCCTGTCGATACGCGTCATGACGGAGGGGCGTATTGCCGCCCTTGCGGACAATCCCGTAGTCGGGGAGCTCTTCCCGGTTCTCGACGAATACCGGCGCCAGCACCCCGGCGAGAAGCTGAGCAACGCCTCGCTCTATCGCGTATATGTGTCGGCTTATCTTAAAAACAACAGGGATGTCAATACCGGTCTCAGTCTGGTGGTGCACTATCTGCCGCTGTCGGATCAGGGTCTGCCTTTGGAGATATACGGCTTCACAAACGAAAAAGGGTTCGAGAGACACGAGACGATAGTGGCCGTAATAACCGAGCACCTCATAGTTGCCGCACGGGCGTTCGGGTTGCGTATGTTCCAGAGAAGCACGAATCTGCCTACGGAGGATTGACGGGGTTTTGTTTGGGCGGGTGTGGCTTGTTGGTTATCTTTGCGCTGAGAATGAATAGACTCGGTGTTTGGTCACAATAAACTCTATTTCAAAAACTTTCTCTCTTTGTAGTCTTCCAATACCCGCATTTGTTGGATGGCTATTCTGTTTAGTTTGATAAGGCGTTCCCCTTGCGGTATGCCCTGTTCGATGAATACCGCATTCAGGTTTTCCATATTCGACAGGCAGATAAGTTCGTTGATGGTGGCATAATCACGGATATTGCCTTTGTGTTCGGGATTGGCTTCACGCCATTGTTTTGCCGTTATGCCGAACATGGCAACGTTCAGAACGTCGGCCTCGTTGGCATAAATAATGTTTGCCTGCACAGGGGTAACCTCTTCGGGGATGAGGTTTTGTTTGATGGCATCGGTATGTATGCGGTAGTTGATTTTCGACAGCTCACGCTTTGCCGACCATCCGAGCATTCTTTGCTCTTCGCTCTTTAGGCGTTGAAACTCTTTGACTATATAAATCTTAAACTCAGGGCTTATCCACATTGCAAATTCAAATGCAATGTCCTTGTGGGCATACGTTCCTCCGTATCTTCCCGCTTTAGCCTGAAGACTTGTGGCACCGGTGCGTGATACAAATTCTTTTACGCTGATTTTGAAATTGTTGAGGCCGGACTGATTTCTAATTATGGCGAATTCGCCATAATTAAAATTGGGATTATATACTTTCTCCCAAAT
>CAMWRR010000232.1 GCA_947176715.1 uncultured Rikenellaceae bacterium
GCGGGGGTGGTGTCTGACGTTGCACGTGCATTGGCATCCGGGGCGCGAATGTCTGCGGCTCAGGCATGTACGACGATACGGGTGTCTCTGCGGCCGTTCCGAATACCGCGGCGTGGTCGACCTCTTCGAGGGTTCCGCCGTTTATGCGTACTATCCGGGCCGGGTATTGCTCTATGAGCGATATGTTATGCGTCGCCAAGAGGACGCTGCATCCGCGCGAGGCCAGTTTTATGAACAGCTCCATCACCTCCGTGGCGCTCTCGGGGTCGAGGTTGCCGGTAGGCTCGTCGGCCAGTATCACGGCCGGCCTGTTGAGAAAGGCGCGCCCCACGGCTACGCGCTGTTGTTCGCCGCCGGAGAGCTGGTGGGGCATGCTGTTCATCTTGTGGCGCAGGCCTATCGTGTCGAGCGTCTCCTCTATGCGGTGGCGTATGTGCTCTGCGTCGCGCCAGCCCGTGGCCCGCAAAACGAAGCTCATGTTGTGGTATACGGTGCGGTCCTGCAGCAGCTGGAAATCCTGAAACACCATGCCCAACTTGCGTCTCAACATAGGTATGTCGCTTCGTACCAGTCCGTCGAGACGGAAGCCGGCCACCAGCCCCCTACCTCCGGCTATGGGGGCCTCTCCGTAGAGGGTCTTGAGCAGACTGCTCTTGCCGCTACCTACCTTGCCTATCAGGTATATAAGCTCGCCCTCCGATACGGTTAGGTCTATGTCTTTGAGAATGACGCGTCTTCTGCCACCGGCCGTAGGGGTTGCGATGTATGCTCCGCGTAGCTTTATGTTGGTGTTATCGTGCATTTTGCCTTTTGTTTTGTGTCGGTAAGAGGGCTAGAACGGCGAGCCGCTGTCCGACGAGAAGTCGCTGCCCACCGGTGTGTCGAACTCGCCTCCGAACGGTTGTTGCGGTGCGGACATTGCGTCGCCTGCGCCGATACCTGCCGCAGAGCCTATGGAGCTTCCGTACTCGACATATCCGCCTCCCCCTCCCGTGAGCTGGTCGAGCTCGTCGAAGTTGGTGAAGCGGGCCTGTTCGGCGCGGAATTTGAGGTTGATTATGTCGGTGGCGCCGTTACGATGCTTGGCCACTATGAACTCCGCCGTGCCGGGGGGTATGGGTATGCCCGACTCGTCGTGGGTCATGCCGTAGTATTCGGGGCGGTGTATGAAGGCTACAATGTCGGCGTCCTGCTCTATGGCGCCCGACTCGCGCAGGTCGGAGAGCTGGGGCCGTTTGTTGCCGCCGCGCGTCTCCACCGAGCGGTTGAGCTGCGAGAGGGCTATGATGGGTATGTTCAGCTCCTTGGCTATGGCTTTGAGCGAACGTGAGATAGACGATACCTCCTGCTCGCGGTTGCCGCGTGTATCGGTAGGGCCTGTCATCAGCTGTAGGTAGTCGATTATTATCAGCTGTATGTCGTATTGCACCTTGAGCCTGCGGGCCTTGGAACGGAACTCGAATATGGAGAGCGCCGGGGTGTCGTCTATGTAGAGCGGGGCGTCCTGCAGCGGTACTATCGACTTTTCCAGATGGGCCCACTCCTCGGGGGTCAGACGTCCGCTCTTTATGGTGGACGAGCCTATGCCCGATTCCGACACTATAAGACGCGTTATGAGCTGCACGGAGCTCATCTCCAGCGAGAAGATCGCCACGCCGCGATGGAAGTCTATGGCCATGTTGCGCGCCATGCTCAGCACGAACGCCGTCTTACCCATTGCGGGACGGGCCGCTATTATGACAAGGTCCGACGGTTGCCAACCGAGCGTGAGCTTGTCGAGGTCGTTGAAGCCTGTGGGTACGCCGCTCAGTCCGTCGGGTTTGTTCTTGGCCTCCTCTATCTGTTTGAGCGCCTTTTTGACCACGTCGAACGACGATTGCACGTCGCGCTTGATGTTGCCCTCCGACACCTTGAATATCTGCGCCTCCGCGTAGTCGATAAGGTCGGTTACGTCGAGATCGTCGTTGAACGAGTTTCGCTGTATGTCTACCGATGCCCTGATAAGCTCGCGCTGTATGTGTTTCTGTGCTATGAGCTGGGCGTGAAACTCTATGTGCGCCGCAGAACCCACCTTTTGCGTCAGCGAGGTGAGGTAGACCACGCCGCCCACCTCGGTGAGCTGTTTTTTGCGACGGAGCATGTCGCTCAGGGTGTAGAGGTCGACAGGCTCGTGTTTGGCCGAGAGGTCGAGCGCCGCCTGATAGATGATGCGGTGGCCGTCCTTGTAGAAAGAGTCGGGGCTAAGTATCTCTATGACAGAGAATATGGAGTTGGGCTCCACCATTATGGCGCCCAATACCGCCTCCTCCAGATCGACGGCCTGCGGCGGGACGTAGCCGCCCTCTTTGCTTAAGGCGGATATTATCTGACTGGTGTTGTTGAAGTTATTGTCTCTTTTAGCCATTTGCTGACGTATGTTTTATACGGGTGCCTTGAATCTGTCGGCATACTGTTCAAGGCGAAGCCAAAGATATGAAAAATAGTTGGGGAGTTAAAATCCGGGGCGAATTTTAGTCGGGTAACCGACGTGCGGCAAGCTGATTGTGTGCATGTTGCGTGCGTATGTCGGTGCCGCTTCTACCTCTTTCTTCTGTGGGGGATATCTCTGTGGCGACCGTGGTCCGCTCCTCTGCTTTTCGTCTCCGGACCGCCGAAAAAGAGGCTTTTCTGTTGCTTCTTGCGCTCCGGGTCGTGCTCTGTGAAGACGGGACGGTCGGTGTAAGGGTCTATCC
>CAMWRR010000233.1 GCA_947176715.1 uncultured Rikenellaceae bacterium
GTCTAATGAGGAGTAAATGGATTTTGGGGGTAAACAACACCCGTTTACCCCCCCAAAATCCATTTACTCCTCATTAGACAGCTCCTCTTTCAGTGTTACCATTTTGATAGCTGTAGCGGCGGCTTCTTCGCCTTTGTTGCCGTGTTTTCCTCCGGCTCGGTCTTCGGCTTGCTGGAGGTTGTCGGTGGTCAGTACGCCGAATATTACCGGGGTGTTGTACTCTAATGCTACGTGGTTGAGGCCTTGCGATACGCCGTGACAGATGAAGTCGAAATGCCGTGTTTCGCCTTGTATGACGCATCCGAGGGCTATGACGGCGTCTACGTCGGTGTGCTCGCATAGTAACTGCGATCCGAGACTTAGCTCGAATGTTCCGGGCACATGCTTCACTATTATATCCTTATCCTTGCATCCTTGGGTTTTGAGCAACGATATTGCCCCCTCTAATAGTCTGGAGGTTATGTTACTGTTCCATTCGGCCACTACTATGCCGAAACTCATATTCTTCGCCGAGGGTACCGGTGATTCGAATACCGATAGGTTTTTCAATGATGATGCCATGTGAACACTTTTTTGATATGCAGGTACAAAAGTACTAAAACGGCCTTACAGATGAAATAACGGAGCTTAAAATTGTTTTTGCGGGCCGTTTAAAAGCGAAAGGGGATCGGCTTTCGCAAATCCCCCCTCGCTCGGTATATAAACTCAAATAAAATTACTTCTCTATCTGCGATATGTATTTCTCTATATCGCGTGCCTGGAGAGACGCGCTGTAATTGTTACGTATCTCTTCGTATGCGGCTATGGCCTTGTCTGTCTTGCCGAGCTTTTCGTATACCATGCCGGCCTTTTTGAGGTACATGGGTGTGGTCAGGTCGTTGTCAGAGGCTTTTACAGCGGCTTCGTACTCTTTTACAGCCGCTTCGTAATCGCCTTTCTGCGATAGGGCGTCGCCTATGAGACCCCTGTTTTCGGCGTTGATTATCTCCGAAGCTATGCCTTTGACACTTTTATAGGAACGAAGATATTTTATGGCATTGTCCCAGTCGCCGAGCTTCATATAACATATTCCGGCATAGTGTCTTGCGGTGTTGCCTACCTCGGTAGAGCCGAACCGGTCTATCACCGCGAGGAAACCCTCTATCTCGGCATTGCCTTTGAGAGCCACCTCGAAAGAGTCTGCCGCGAACATCTGCTCCGCAGGGAATATCGCCGCCGCCGCACGCTGGTTCCTCGGCTCCTCGATCATGTATTTATAACCGAAAAACGCCCCGACTACCGCTACTATCACGATTAGGCCGATGAGCAATTTTTTGCCGTTTTTCATTAAAAAAACCTCTGTCGAGTCGATCGCATTCTCGATCGCAACCTCCGGATCTTCGTGTTTCTTCGTCATTTTATCTTTTGCTTTTAATAAACACTGTTATGTGCGCAAAGATTCGATAATTCTTGTCAGAGGCACTTGCTCCTGTTAAGGGTTGAATCTTAGCTAAGATTCGCAAAATTAACTCTTTTTTCAGCAATTTAAAATTTTTCCCTCTTTTATTTTTAATTTTGCAGTGGAGTAGTGAGGCCGCAATGTATCTTAAAGAGCTCAATATATTAAATTTCAAGAATTTGGAGTCTGCGTCGTTCGCATTTTCTCCCAATCTTAACTGCTTCTCCGGCTCTAACGGTGCCGGTAAGACCAATATACTCGATGCGGTCTATTTCCTGTCCGTAGGCAAGAGTGCCTTTTCGCTTACCGACCGCCAGTGTGTGCTTCACGGTCGCGATTTCTTCATGTTGGACGCCTCTTTCGATGTTTCGAGTAAAGGTGCGGAACATGTAGTGTGCTCTTTCTCAAAGGATAAGGGCAAGGTGATAAAACGTAACGACAAAGATTGCAAGCGACTCTCGGAACATGTGGGACTGTTGCCTGTGGTGATGGTATCGCCTGCCGACGTATATCTCATAAACGAGGCTGCGGACGAACGCCGGCGTTATATTAACCATTTCATGTCGTTGACAGACAGTGAATTCCTCGGTTTGCTCGTCAGATATAACGGTGTGTTGGCCCAGCGTAACAGGCTGTTGAAGCAATCTACTGTCAACATGGATATAATCGATGTGCTCGACATGCAGTTGTCCGATCTTGCCGCGCGGTTATTCAACAAAAGGATAGCGGCCATATCGGATTTGGCCCCGGTTGTCTCTCATTACTACAAACTTATCTCCGACGATAGCGAGCCTGTGGAGCTTACCTACAAGAGCGAGATGCTCTCCGGTGAGCCTCTTTACGATATTCTGAAACGCAATATGGAGCGCGATGCGGCGCTCGGCTACACCTCTTCCGGCATACACCGCGACGATCTGGTCATGAAGATCGCCGGTTATCCCATACGCAAGTACGGCTCGCAAGGGCAACAAAAGTCGTTCATCATATCGCTGAAACTCGCCCAGTACGAGATGATATATCGTCTCAAAGGGTTCAGGCCGATATTGTTGTTAGACGACATATTCGACAAACTTGACGCTCAACGTGTGAAGAATCTTGTCTCTTTGGTGGCGCAACATAAGTTCGGACAGATATTCATTACCGATAGCAATAAGGTGCGCGTTGATTCGTTGCTCGACGAGGTAACCGACGAACGCAAACTGTTTTCCGTGAATAGCGGAACCGTTACGGAGGTCTGTCTCATATACCCATCTGACGCTGCCACCGATAAGGCTCGTTGAGAT
>CAMWRR010000234.1 GCA_947176715.1 uncultured Rikenellaceae bacterium
ACCTTTTCATGAGGAACTCCTTGTCTATGGCCCTCGCTCCGCTCGGGCCGCCGTCCGGACACAAAAGCCCAGCTAATGCGCATACCCACAAACACAAAACAAGCCGAAATATCCCGGTCCCATCGTAAAACATCATGTCAACATAAGTCAAAACATTAATACCCCTCTATTATTTGTGGTATAATTATTTCGTACATTTAGCACGCTATGCGTTTAATCCGATTTTTATCGGACGGCAATAAAAAAATATCTACCTTTGCGAGGTATAACCATCTTTGCAATATTTTGAATCTTTTAGCCATATCCTTTATCACACCGCCGTTCTCTATCGTCTGGTGGGTTACAATGCTTGTAATTTTTCTTATCATGTCGGCGAGTGTCTCCGCTTCGGAGGCGTCGTTCTTTTCGCTCGGACCGGGAGATACCGAGAAGCTGAAGAAGAGGGGCGACATGAGTTCGGGAGTGGTGTTGGAGTTACTGGAGCGTCAGGACTATCTGCTGTCTACTATACTGATAGTAAATAACCTTGTCAACATCGCCGCCGTAATGGTCGCCAACAACATCATAAACATGACTATGGATTTCGGCGGCAGCGTGGTGCTCGAATTTTTGGTCAAGACTGTAATCGTCACCTTTCTGTTGTTGCTTTTCGGTGAGATCATGCCCAAGATAGTGGGAACGGAGCGTCCGGTATCGGTATCGTTATTCATGGCCCGTCCGTTGGATGCCGTGCGTCGCCTGTTCAAACCCTTCTCCTACATTCTTATCAACTCGAGTTCGCACCTGAGCGACATGGCCGCCTCGCGTCGTGAGGCCCTGTCGATAGACGAGCTGTCGGAGGCGGTGGAGATAACCAAAGTGGATACGGCGGAGGACAGACGCATGCTCAACGGCATATTGAGCTTCGTGGGCACGGAGGTGTCGGAGATAATGCGTCACCGTGTCGACATAGTGGCTCTGGACAGTACCTCCTCGTTCGACGAGGTGATGCAGACTATAATACGTTCTGGCTTCTCGCGCATACCGGTCTACGAGGAGAAGCTCGACAATATAGTAGGTGTGCTCTATGTCAAGGATATGATAGAACACATAGACGAGAAGGGACGGTTCGACTGGATGTCTATTCTGCGCAAGCCCTATTTCGTACCCGAACACAAGAAGATAAACGACCTTCTCGACGAGTTCCGCGACGAACAGATACACTTCGCGGTAGTCGTCGACGAGTACGGCTCTACGCAAGGCGTGGTGTCGTTGGAGGATATACTCGAAGAGATTGTGGGTGAGATATCCGACGAGAGCGACCTCGAAAGCATCAACTACAAGAAGATAGACGACAACACCTACGACTTCGACGGCAAGACGAGCCTGAGCGACTTCTGCAAAGTGCTCGACATGGACGAAGATATGTTCGAGGGGGTACGCGGAGAGGCCGAGTCGCTGGCCGGTGTCATGTTAGAGATAAAACGCGATTTCCTCAAAGTGGGCGACAACGTGACAGTAGAGCCGTTGCGTTTCACCGTCACCTCGCAGAGCCAGCGCAGAATAGAGACCATACGCGTGGTTATCAAACGGTAACATGCCCCTGATTTTTTCAAGATACGGATTTTACGACAAAGGCGACACCCTTGCCTCGCTACTCGAAGAACCTGTCGCGGACTTTGACGACAGACTCTCTTGCTGTGCCGATTGCGGATTGTGGCTATGGCGCTCCGACGAACCTATGGACGAACTGTTTCGCTGTGCCGAATTAAGCCCGGAGCAGGTCGCCGCCTATGATGCGATGGCATCCATATCGCGCCGCAGAGAGTTTCTGACAGGAGCAACTATGGTATCGTCTATTCTCGGGGGGAGGCTGTCTCACCACGACAACGGCGCACCTCTCCTCATCGGCGACGAACGTAGGATATCGCTATCGCATACGGCGGAGTTAGTGGCTATGGCCGTAGACCGTAAACCTGTGGGCGTGGATATAGAGCCGCTATCGCGTGACATGTCGCGCGTGGCAGGCAGGATGTTCTCAGCCGACGAGAGAGCCGTAGCCGACGACATCTCACTATGGTGCCTCAAAGAGGCGGCCTATAAGGCATACGGACACGAAGGCATCGACTTCAGACGCGACATAAGGGTATCCCGTCTTGACGACGGACGTTTAACAGTCTCTGTGTCCGGTAATACGACGGAAGCGGTGTGTCTCTCTTTTGACGGCATGGCAGTGGCCGTTACCGTGTAACGACGTGTGTCCGACTTTTTGAACATTACTGTACATCGGGAGCTAACATTGGCAAGGGTTATTTTCCGAATAATATCACACCTTTTGCAAGACAAGCGAGCGATTTTTTTCTTGACGGTATTTTTTGTGTTTCGTTGCCTGTCATCCGGACACAAAAGTTCACCTAATGCGCATACCTTCAAACACAAAGCACCGTACCGTCTCGCAAACTCAACAAAGAATAAAACTCTCCTAAAGCACATCTATCACTGGCGCATAGGTCGGCAAAACTATCTCCGTTTAGACGGCAATAAGTAAAACAAGAGCCGAACAGACCGCAACTGGCACAGAAATACAATACCCACCGAGGCATACTACCGCCCTCGTACCTCGGGCAGTCAGGCACTTTCCGCTTTTCCGGTCCGAGCGCCAGCGAGGGCAGCCAAACACATTCCGCTTTACCCGGTCCGAGGAACGAGGACCGTAAGCCTTTCCGCTTGGCGGC
>CAMWRR010000235.1 GCA_947176715.1 uncultured Rikenellaceae bacterium
GTATGGCCACTATCTTGTCCTCCACCTGATTGAAATAGCCGTCCGCCTGTATCTCTATCCGACGGAACGAACGGCGGGTGAAATCGCGGGTGTAGACTATGCCGCCGTCGTACTGGGTGGTGTATTCGGGTTTGAGGTATTTGTTGCCTATGAAGGTGTAGTAGAGGTCGTTGAGGGTGGGCATACGGAAGATGCGCTTGTAGAAGGCGCGCAGGCTGAGGTCGTGTCCTTTCAGCGGCTTGTATTGCGCCACCGCCGACGGCGTGTACTCGTTCTTGCTACCCGCCGAGGCCCCCCCTATGGAGGTGCGGTCGCTGACATGGGTGTAGAGCACGCTGCCCTGCAGACGGAACCTTTCCCACGAGAATGAGGTGGCCAGTGCCGCAAGAAGCGTGGAGCGGCGCGGGTAGACGAACTCGGCAAGGTCGGCGTCGAGGGTGTTGTACTGGTAGTCCGCCGACAGGGATGCGCTCCACCACTTGAATATGGCCATCTCGTTGGCGGCCGAGAGGTAGAACTCGTGTTGGCGGTAGCGGTTGTCGACATACATGGTGGAGACGTCCAGACGCGGGTCGGAGAGGTAACGCAGATAGTCGTAGGCGTATTTGCCGTTTATCATCAGATTGTAGGACGGCGTTATGTTCTTGCGGAACGAGCCCTGCACGAAGATGTTACGGTCCCACTGGCGGTCTTCGTGGCGGAACTTGCCCGGCTCCTCGCGTACCGATGCGCCGGGATAGCCCCGTTCGGAGTCGTAGAAATATACTTTGGTCTGCCACTGGCCGTTGTCGAGGGTGCCGAACAACGCCGCCTCGGCACGTAGCGCGCTTACGTCGCCGTTGCGGCGCACCTCGGTGGTGTCGTATCCGTCGCGGCGGGTGTAGCTGAATTTGTAACGCCCCGTAGTGTAGAGATATTCGGCGCTTACGGAGCTTGTCAGCCTGTCGCCGAAGCTGTGCTCCCATAAGACGGAGGGGTTGGCCGTGCCGAACGAGCCTGTCTTGAAGCCGACATCCAGATTGTTCCTTTTGCCCTCCTCGAAACGCGGCTTGCGTGTGCGCATGTATATGGTGCCTGCCGAGGCGTAGTCTTTGGCCGTCTGAAGGAATGAGCTTTTCTGACCGTTGTAGACCGATACCGCCTCCATGTTGTCGAGAGAGAAACGCCCGAGGTCTATCTGGCCGTTCTGTGCGTTGCCGAGCTGTATGCCGTCGTAGAATACGCCCACGTGCTGGCTGCCCATGCTTCTGATATTGACCGTTTTGAGGCCGCCTATGCCGCCGTAGTCCTTGATTTGTACGCCGGAAAAATAGCGTATGGCGTCGGCTACCGAGTTTGCGCTTAGCCTCTCCAACTCCTCGCCCGAGAGGGTCTGTGCCGGTATTATCGACGGCACCGAGCGGCGTCCTTGCACCGTCACCGTCTCTATGTACCGGGTGGGATTGCGCACGGTGTCCCGCTCCTGTGCATAGAGCACGGAGGTGCTTAAAATCAATACGATACCGGGGATCAATCGTCTCATCGTGTCGCTTTTTCCGCATACGGCAAAAGGACAACGTGACATCAGGTCAGTTACCTCGCCTATTCGCCGCAGGCCGTAACGCATTCGCATGGCAGGTCTTCTGACTCGTCAGCACTGGCGACGTCTTCCCGAGCGCACAGGCTCAGTGACCGGTTGTCGCGCGACCCTTCCGGGTCCTGACTTACAGCAGCGGGAACTGTTGCCGAATCGCACGGCATTCCCTTTTCATCTCATACAGAGAACCATTGCGCGACAAATGTAGCGTTATTTTTTGTATTTAAAAAATGCACTCCGGCCCCGCGCCTTCAAAAGGAGCGTCCGGATTTTTACCGGAAAAACGAAACGGCATCCGAAAATAGCGGTCGCATCCTCTCCGAATCGCTAAAAATCCATAACTTTGCAACCATACAAAAACATATCACCATCATGAAAAAATGCGTTCTTGTCACCGGCGGTGCCGGATACATCGGCTCTCACACAACAGTAGAGCTTATCGGCGCGGGCTACGACGTGATAGTAGTCGACGACCTCTCAAACTCCGACGCTTCGGCTGTCGCTAATGTGGAAAAGATAACGGGGAGCGCCATTCCGTTCTATCGCTTCGACTGCAACGACACCGACAAGATGCGCGACCTTTTCGACCGTCACCGTGTCGACGCTGTCATACACTTCGCCGCCTTCAAGGCTGTAGGCGAGTCGGTGGAGATGCCGCTCAAATATTTCCGCAACAACCTCGGCTCGCTCACCTCGGTGCTTACCGCCATGGACGAGAAGGGTGTGCCGGCCATAGTATTCAGCAGTTCGGCTACCGTCTACGGCCAGCCCGATACCCTGCCGGCCACGGAGCAGACCCCATTGCAGAAAGCGGGCTCTCCATACGGCGCCACCAAACAGATGAGCGAGGAGATAATAAGCTCGGTGGCATGCGCTCCGGACGCAAAAATCAAGGCCATAGCCCTGCGATACTTCAACCCCATAGGTGCCCATCCGTCGGCGCTGATAGGCGAGCTTCCCAAGGGGGTGCCCAACAACCTCGTCCCGTTCATCACACAGACGGCGGCAGGCGTGCGCGAGTGTCTCAGCGTCTTCGGAGACGACTACGACACACACGACGGCTCGGACCTGCGCGACTATATCGCCGTGGTAGATCTGGCCAAGG
>CAMWRR010000236.1 GCA_947176715.1 uncultured Rikenellaceae bacterium
GTCTTTACCAGACGCGAGGAGCCTACCGCCTCGTTTATCTGCCCCGACATCTCGTGAAGCATGTCTTTCAGTTCGGTGAAGACCTCGAAGCATTTGTTGTAGGCCTCCACCTTGATGAGCGATCTTGTATCGAGAGCGGATATTATCAGCTCTCTTTTGGAATCACCGTCCATAGTTAGTCTTTAGGTTTATGATTACACTCCGGACAATGTCGCAACAAACGTGCCCGAAGCCCCCGTAACGACAGGATGCGACATGTCGAACGGGCCTTAAATTTAATATTTCTTTTTATAACGGCAAAAATATTATATTTGCCACTCCAAACGACCAAACTTAAACCGTCATGGGCATACGCACCAAAATACGTCTCGGCTTCACGTCGCTCGGGCTTCTGCTCATACTCGCCGCCGTCATCTCCTACTTCGAGCTGGCGCGTTTGAACGGCATCACCCGGCGCATCATCTCCGAGGGGGCCACGAGCGTGGAGCTATCCAACGAGATACTGGACGCCATCAACCGTGAAGACGGCAATATAATGATATACTTCCGAGACAAAGACACCGTTAACTTCAACCGCCTGAGCCGCAAGAGTCTCGGCGACCTCGACTCGGTGCTCTACAGCATGAAAAGCTCGTTCCCGGAAAACAAACTCCTCGACACGCTGATAGCCCGCAAGAGCGCCTATTCGGAGACGATGCGCTCCTTTGCCGACAGCCCGGAGCTACGTAACTCCGCATGGTATTTCACCGTCTACAAGCACGACTACAACGCCCTTGTCGACGCGGTGAAAGATTTCATGCGCTCCACTCAGGAGCTTGTCGCCGTAGAGGCCTCCAACATACAACAGAGCGCATATCGCTCCATAATGCAGGGTATAGTGTCGGTGGGGGCGTCGCTGGTATTGATATTCATGTTCTATTTTCTCATAGAGGCCTATTACATAACACCCATAATACGCATAACCAAAGGGTTGAAGAACTTCCTGCTCATGCGTGTGCCGTTCAAGGTGGAGGTTACGGGCAGAGACGAGGTGTTCATGCTCAAGGAGTATATAGAACAGTTGCTGTTGCGTCTGAAGGCCAAGAAGAGCGTAGAGGACACATCCCTGAAGAGCTGACACAATGAAAGGTCACGTCGTTTTGCGCTATGTGGGCATGGTGATGCTGTTGAACGCCTTCTTCATGTTGGCGGCGGCCGGCGTATCGCTGTTCAACGACCTCGACACGGGCTTCTATCCGTTGATACTCAGCTTCGTGCTCACCGCCATAATGGGAGGATTCCCGTTCATATTCGTGACCAAGCCAGAGCCTATCACCAACAAGGAGAGCTACTTCATAATGGTGTCGGCATGGGCTATGGCCTGCATTACGGGCATGTTGCCGTACATATTGTGGGGCGGAGAGTTCGATATAGTCAACGCATGGTATGAGAGCGTGTCGGGCTACACCACCACCGGATGCACGATACTCACCGACGTGGAGGCGCTCCCCAAAGGGCTGTTGTTCTGGCGTTCGTGCACCCATCTGCTCGGCGGCGCCGGTATCATACTGTTCGTTCTCGCGGTGGTGCCCACTATGGGTAAGGCCAAGGTGGCGCTCTACAACGTGGAGCTATCGTCGCTCGCCAAAGAGAACTACCGCTTCCGTATCAGAAAGACCATGCGCATAATAATGGTCGTATATCTCATCCTCATAACCTCCGAGACGCTATTGTTGCGTCTGGCCGGCATGGACTGGTTCGATTCGGTAAACCACTCGTTCTCTACGATAGCCACCGGCGGCTTCAGCACCCACAGCCTAAGCATAGCCTACTACAACAACGTGTGGATAGAGGTTATAGTAACCTTCTTCATGATAATATCGGGCATACACTTCGGGTTGCTCTTCGCCACCATCGCCACCAAGCGCAACAACATCTTCCGCTCAGAGGTGTCGCGATTCTACATACTCTGCATAGCGGGCGCCTCCGCGGCAATAGCCATAAACCTATGGAACACCGACACATACAGCCTCGTCGACTCCATTAGGTACAGCACATTCCAGTTAGCCTCCGTGATATCCACCACCGGGTTTGCAACAGCCAACTCGGGAGTGTGGCCGGCCATGTCGGTGAGCGTGTTGATATTCTTCTCGCTGATATGCGCCTGTGCCGGCTCCACGACAGGCGGCATCAAGAGCGACAGGTTGCTCATAATGCTCAAGACATTCCGCACACGCATGTTGCAGATACAGCACCCGAACGCCATTGTACGCACCAAACTCAACGGTCTGACGCTTGACGACTCGGCAGTGAGCAGCGTTTTCATATTCGTGTCGTTTTATCTATTGGTCTGCATAGTGAGCACATGGATATTATCTGCCCTTGGGATAGATCTCATGACATCGTTCAGCGCCTCCGTTTCGTGCATGGGCAACGTAGGCGTAGGGTTCGGACGCGTAAGCTCGCTGAGCAACTACTCCATGTTACCCGTAGGCGCAAAAATGATCCTCAGCGTAGTAATGCTAATGGGCCGACTAGAAATATTCGGCTTCCTACAAATATTCCTAATGCGAAGCTGGAAATAGGGGGGGGCACAGCCCCCTTCTTGATAAACTACAACCTCAGGTGGTAGCCAAAGTGTGGTGAACACGGCATGTCGGTGTCGTTAATATGGAGGGTTAATAGAGGCACAGCCCC
>CAMWRR010000237.1 GCA_947176715.1 uncultured Rikenellaceae bacterium
ATAGCAACTTAACCGACATATAAAGTTGATTCAAAAAGGGGGCTATGCCCCCCTAGCCGCAGTGGAAGTAGCGGCGGACCATGTCCATGATTTTGTTGTTGTCGGAGGCGAGTTCTGCTCTGAGGTTGGCATCGCCGAAAGCCTCCAGACGCTCTATCACGCCGTCGATAAGACGCGGAGAGAACACGCCGTACATCTCATATATGCCACGTTGCTCGGCCAGACATGTAGCCGACTCGGCGCACGATGCGGGCAGCTGGCTCAGACGGGCCAACACCTCCTTGTGTTTGTCGTCGAATATGTTGACGTCGACATAACGGTCGCGTGCATATTTCAGCCCCTGCTCCATCTCGAAACCGTGACGCGCCGCTACTGTCAGCCCGGCCAATAACAGGTATATGTCGGCCGAGCCGTCCGGACAACGGAACTCCACCGTCTGTTTAAGGCTCACGTCCACATCGGCCCTCTTCTCGGCGGGATTGGCATCGCAGACCATATCGCCGGCACCGGCACTCCACCCGAGCGGCACACGCACGAGCACCGAACGGTTACGGTCGCCCCAGCATATATTGGTCGGAGCCTCCTGATGGGGCACCAGACGGAAATAGGAGGTGGGGTTGGTGTTACCGAACGCCGTAAGCGACGGAGCCAACGACAGATAGCCGGCTATGGCCTTGAGCGCATCCTCCGAGAGCGTACCGTCGGAGCCGACCATGGCGTTGCGCCCCTCTCTCATGAGGCGGGTGTGTATGTGCAGTCCGCTGCCGGCCTTGCCTACGGTAATCTTAGGCGCGAAGGTGACATCCACGCCGTAACGCTCGCCCAGCGTGCGCACTATCCACTTGGCTATCATGAGCTGGTCGGCGGCGCTCTCTATGTCGGTGGGTAGAAACTCTATCTCGTTCTGTTCGTAGAGACGGTCGTCCTGAGTGAAGTTACCGACCTCGGAATGGCCGTATTTGACCTCTCCGCCAGCCTCGGCGATATATTTCATGGCCATGGTGCGGAAGCCTGCCCCTTTGTTGAACGGGGTCGACTCGTGATAGCCCCTCTGGTCGTCGGCGAGGAAAAGCTCAGGCTTGGGGGTGACCACGTAATACTCCAGCTCGCCCATGACGTGGAAGTCGCACCCGGTGACGCGACGCAACTGTTCGTGCGCCTTACGCAAGGTGTACTCGGGAGCCATCTCGAGCGGCGCGCCGTCCTTGGTGTAATAGCTGCACAGTATGTCGAGCGCGGGTATCTCGCTGAAAGGATTGATGAAAGCCGTACGGTAACGAGGCACCACGTAGAGGTCGCTCGCACCCGCCTCTATGTAGGGGAAGAGGCTCGAGCCGTCCACGCGTTCGCCGCATGTCAGGATGCTGTCGAGATAAGCCTCGTCGTTAATGATGAAGTTAAGTGTCTTAAGACGGCCGTCGGAGCCGGGGTAACGGAAGTTGACCATCTCAATGCCGTTCTCACGAACGTAACGCATCAGGTCGGCCTTGGTAAACTCGCGTCTCGGCTTGCCTAAGAAGCGTACGAGACGATCGGGATTAAGATTGAAATTCATAAATATATTATTTTGAAATATCATTCAACGCAATTACAAATATACCCAAATTTTAACATATATGCCCGACATAACCGTCGGCAGGTAAAATATTTTACATTTTTCGGGTTAAATGTCATATATTTGTATTGGAGAAGACATCGCTCTGACGACGCGTCTGTCTCCGCTTTACGGACATAACATCTTTTTTATGAAGAAGATAGCATTATTGGCGCTCGCATTATACGGCATGGTATCGTTGGCATCGGCGCAAAACCGCATAGAGGTATCGACAGGAGACTTCAAGGACATAAACATCACCGGAGAGGTTCAGGTCAACCTCGTACGCGGCGAGCATCCCGGCATATCGGCCGAGATAATCAACTCCTCCACCGACAAACTGGAATATTTCGTCAAGAAAGAGGAGCTTTTCATACGCATGAAGCAGCCTTTCGCCGCCACCAAAGAGTCGCGCGGGCAGGCTGTCGTAACCGTCACATACAAAGACCTGCGCAGCATAACATCCGACGGCGCGACCATTCTGTCGCCCGGCGTAATAGAGTCCGACGTCATTGCCATAACGACCATAGCGCAAGGCAACATCAACCTTAATATGGCATGTCGCGATGTGGAGGTGACAGCCACCAACAGCGTCGTAACCATCGGAGGCGACACCGAATATCTCAACATAAAGGCTATGGCCGGAGCATCGGTCAACGCCATCGCCATGTCATCCGACAACGTTAACGCGACAGCCAACACCACAGCCGAATGTTTCGTCAACGCCAAGATAAGGCTGGAGGCCAAAGCCGCAACCAAAGGCAAAGTATTCTACAAAGAAGACCCCGAAATCCTCAAAACCGACAAATCAACCCTCGGCAAAATCGAAAAAATAGGGGGCACAGCCCCCTTCTGAATCAACTTTATATGTCGGTTGTGTCGCTATGCGAAGGTGAAAACGGCATATTGGGTTGTGTAAGGGGGCACAGCCCCCTTCTGAATCAACTTTATATGTCAGTTGTGTCGCTATGTGCAGGTGAAAACGGCATATTGGGTTGTGTAAGGGGGCACAGCCCCCTTTTGAATCAACTTTATATGTCGGTTGTGTCGCTATGCGAAGGTGAAAACGGCATATT
>CAMWRR010000238.1 GCA_947176715.1 uncultured Rikenellaceae bacterium
TGCCCTCGCTGTGTGTGACACTATCCCTCTGACAACCTACCAAAACCGCCGGGCCTCAGGCCCTTTTGACCGTCGTTATATGTGTTAAACCCGATTATGTTCAGGTGGGCACATTAAAATCGGCTGAAACGGAGTGGGGAGGTTTTGTTGTGGAGATGGGGGCAAGTTGTGAAACGGATTCCATCCGATGCTTGCGGGCGATGGAAACGGCCTCGCTGTCGTTGGAGGCACCTGTTTCGGTGGTCGCAGACGGTACGGATTACGCAAAAAATGTGCTTTCGGAACAGAGATAATTTGTTTATAGCGACGCTACGACCTCTTCGTGTATCTCGGGTGAGGCGGCCACCATGCCGTCGCCGCCGATAACAGGGCCTCCGTCATAGCCCGTAATCACGCCGCCGGCCCCTTGTATCACCGGCACTATCGCCGCGCAATCCCACAGCGAGGTGTGGGCGTCAACCATTATGTCGGCCCGTCCGGTGGCGAGGAGATAATATCCGTAGCCGTCGCCCCATGTCCTGAAACATGCCGCTCTCTGCGTTAACTCGGTGAATCTCTCGGCGTTGCGGTATTTGAAGAATCCGCTCATGCCGGAGGTGAGCAATGTGGCCTTGTCTATGGAGTCGCACTTGCGCATGACGACCTTTTCTCCCTCTGACAGTGCGGTGTGGTTGTCGCCCACCAACAGCTTGTCGAGTGCCGGCAGGTATATGGCGCCGTATAGCGGACGGTCGCCATCCATGAAGGCTATGAGGGTGGAGTACAGTGGTACGCCGTGCATGTAGCTTCGGGTGCCGTCTATGGGGTCTATCACCCAGCGGTAGCGGCTGTCGGCGCGTCCCGTTACGCCGCTCTCCTCGCCGACCACTGCGCACTGGGGCATGGAGGTGGTTATGTGCTCTGTGAATAGCTTCTCTATGGAGCGGTCGGCTATGGTGACGGGCGAGTTGTCCGCCTTGTACTCGGCACGCACGGGTATCGACTGGTAGAAGTCGGCGATCTGTTTTATAGGTTGCCTCAGGAACTCTACAAGGTCGATGAACTGGCTGAAATCGAACTGCATGTTATCGTAGGTTGTTTGTGGTGTCTACGGCTGTCGGGAACATGTTGCGGAATGTGGCTTTCAGCTCGGAGGCTATGAAGTCGCGGCGCAATATTATTCCTGCCAGCAACACGGCTATGAGCGCTATCATTATACGTATGTTGAGACGCCTCTCCTTGTGCTCTTTTTCGTTCATGTGTCAAGATAATAGTGTGAGACTTATCGCCATCACGGCCATGCCGGTCACCACTCCGTATATGGATAGGTGGTGGAATCCCCATTCGCGGGCGGCCGGCAACAGCTCGTCCAGCGATATGAACACCATGATTCCAGCCACCACGGCCAATACCCCTCCGAGCAATGCCGGTGAGAGGAACGGTCTGAGTATCAGATAGCCTACGGCGGCACCTATCGGCTCGGCCAGTCCCGACAGGAACGAGAGCCGGAACGCCTTTTTACGGTCGCCGGTGGCCTGATACACGGGCACCGATACGGCTATGCCCTCCGGTATGTTGTGTATGGCGATGGCTATGCCTATGGCTATACCCAACGTGGGGCTGTCGAGGGCGGAGGCGAATGTGGCCAGCCCCTCGGGGAAGTTGTGTATGCCTATGGCCAATGCCGTCATTGTACCGAGGCGTATAAGTTTGCTTTTAGGCGGATGTTGATCCATGCTCTCCAACGACTTGACCTCGTGCGGGTTCTCTTTGGATGGCACTAACTTGTCTATCAGTGCGATGAATCCTATGCCGGCGAAAAAGAGCGCCATGCACAGCCACTGGCCTTTGCCGCCCAGTGCCGATGATAGCCGCTCCTGCGCGTCGGCGAGTATCTCCATGAAAGAGACGTATATCATAACCCCCGCCGATAGCCCCAGCGAGAACGACAGAAACTTGCGGTCGGTGGATTTGGCCACGAACGCTATGAGACTGCCTATTCCGGTGGAGAGTCCGGCCAACAGCGTTATGCAGAATGCGAAAGTTATATCGCTCATTTTATCTGCGTGTTATGTTGAAAACGGTCCGTTTCAAACGGCGCGGTTTTCATAGATGTGACATATCGATGATGCTATTTGCACGAGGTATTGATTGTCGCGCTATTTTCAAATAGCTACGCCCATGGAGTTTCATGCACACCGCGAGGTGCGCGGATTACTCCCCGGCCTCTCTCGCCTCGCGGAAATATGCCGTCAACAGCTCTTTGGCCGCCGCGAACGAGCTTTTTCTGTTTTCGAGCACGTCCAGTTCCGAGCCGGGTATCAGTTTCTCTACGGCGGGGGAGTTGTAGAAGCGTTCTTTGAGGGCTTCGTTTATGGTCTCGTACATCCAGTATTTGGCCTGTCTGTGACGGTTGAGCTTGAAATAGCCGTTGTCTCGGGTGAATCGTATGTAGTCCTCTATGCCGTTCCATACGTCGCCGAGCCCGGTGCCCTCGTACGACGAGCAGGTGTACACCCTCGGCCTCCATTGCGATTCGGGCATGGGGAAGAGGTTGAGCGCGCTTATGAAGTGGGCTTTGGCCATGTTGGCGCGTCCGATGTTTTCGCCGTCGGCTTTGGTTATGGCTACCATGTCGGCCATCTCCATTATGCC
>CAMWRR010000239.1 GCA_947176715.1 uncultured Rikenellaceae bacterium
CGGGCCGCACCTCGCGGTGGGCAGAAAACTCCCCCACCGGAGGCCCGCAATAGAGGGTAACGAAACTATAAGCCTTATTAACAAAAGGTACCTAACCGCATTTATAAAACCTCCCGCCCGTTGCGGTCCCCCGCAGTCTCCGGCCCGCTCTCCGTTTCCGCTTGAAATCAAAGCAGACCCATTCCTAAACACTCCCCCATGTCTGCGATACTATAATCTAACTATCAGATCTCCTTCAAAAAGCAAAAGTGCCATGTATATAATATAAAGTATCACTTTCCGCAATAACCGCTATCTACGTTGGCGAAACGGAAATATACTATAAACCCGCCTGACAATCGCAGTTAAAAGGAAAATTCCTATTTTTGTTATCTCAAAAATCTGCAAAGAATCTCAGCCGCATGGAAAACATCCTCCCTGCAATACTTATGAGCCTGTCGCTGACCACCGCACAGACTCCTTTAGAGACAGGTCTCAACACCATAAACCGCGCCTCTGCGGAATCTACGGTCCGATTCCTCGCCTCCGACGAGCTGGAGGGGCGCGAGGCGGGGTGCCACGGTTCGCGCATAGCCGCGGAATATATAGCCTCGCAACTGTCATGGATAGGAGTCGAGCCTATGGGCGATAGCTATATGCACCCGTTCGAGGCCTGCCGCAAGGAGCGCGGACAGAGGGGCCGTTTCGAGATCCACCCCGACTCCGTTGCCAAGCTGAAAGAGGGTGTCCACCGCAAACTGTCGTTGTGCAACGTCTTGGGGATGATTCCCGGCAAGAACAGAGACGAGTTCGTAATAGTAGGGGCCCACTTCGACCATCTCGGCATGGATGCTGCGCTGGAGGGCGACAAGATATATAACGGCGCCGACGATAACGCCTCGGGTGTGTCGGCTGTGCTGCAGATAGCCCGGGCGTTCGTGGAGAGCGGAGAGGTTCCCGAGCGTAACGTTATCTTCGCTTTCTGGGACGGCGAGGAGATAGGTCTGCTCGGTTCGCGTGCGTTCGTGCAGAGTTGCGGCATCATACCGCAGGTGAAAGGGTACCTCAACTTCGACATGATAGGACGTAACAACATGGAGGACAAGCCCGAGCATGTGGTCTACTTCTACACCGCCTCTCATCCGGTGTTCGAGAAGTGGCTGAGGGACGACATAGAGCGCTACGGTCTGGGTCTCGACCCCTATTACAACGCATGGGACAGGCCGGTGAGCGGTAGCGACAACGCCTCTTTCGCCGCGGCGGGCGTGCCTATAATATGGTACCACACCGACGGTCACCCCGACTATCACCAGCCCTCCGACCACGCCGACAAAATCAACTGGGACAAGTTAGTGGACATAACCAAGGCCTCGTTTCTCAACGTGTGGAATCTGGCCAACGAAAAGGAGTATTGACGGATGGATTCGATAGAGTATACCTCGCGCAACAAGGACGAGTTTTATATGTGGAGGTGCATAGAGCTGGCGCGCCGTGGGCGTGACGGTGTGGGTACCAACCCTATGGTAGGCTCTGTCATAGTGTGCAACGACACAGTGATAGGCGAGGGCTATCACAGCCGTTTCGGCGGGCCGCATGCCGAGGTGAACGCCGTCAACAGCGTGTCGGAGGAGAATAAGAAGTATCTGCCCATGTCTACCCTCTATGTCAATCTCGAGCCGTGCGCCCATTTCGGCAAGACGCCGCCATGCTCGTCCATGATAGTGCGCATGGGGATAAAACGGGTGGTGATAGGCATACGCGACCCTTTCGGCGAGGTTGACGGACGCGGCATAGAGGAGCTTAAAGGGGGCGGCGTGGATGTCACTGTCGGTGTGCTCGAGAGGCAGTGTCGCCACCTGAACCGCCGTACCGCCGTCTACAACAACAAACACCGCCCCTACGTCATACTCAAATGGGCCCAGACGATGGACGGCTACATAGATACGGCCCGTGATGCCGGTGAGCCTGCCCCGTGGCTTACGGGCGAGAGGTGCCGTCGTCTGGTCCACAAATGGCGTTCGCAGGAGAGGGCCATCATGGTGGGGACCACCACCGTCCACCGCGACAACCCCTCCCTCACGGTACGGTCGTGGTACGGTCCCGACCCTTTGCGGGTTACCATCGACAGGCACGGTGGGTTATCGGTCACCGACCGCATATTCGACGATAGCGCCGACACCCTCCTTTTCACCTCTTCTCGCAATGTGGAGCGGGTGCAGTCGCTCATGCCCGAGGGGAGCCGCACCGAGTGTCTGTCTGTTGATTTCAGCGGCAGGGTGGTGGAGCAGATCCTCGACCGTCTGTACGAACGCGGGATAACGTCGTTGATAGTGGAGGGTGGTACGTCGCTGATAAACTCGTTCATGGAGGCGGGGCTATACGACGAGTTGCGTGTATTCGTGTCGCCTACGGTGCTCTGCCAGTTGCCTCACGGAAATACGGGTGGAGTGCGAGCCCCCGAGATATCACCCTCGCTGTTTCAGCGCACCTCCGTTATAGACGGAGTCATAGTCAAGACGTTGCTTACCGACTATTACGAATAGGGTGTATTGCCGGCGAAACGGGGAGCCTGTCGTGACGACATAATTTGAATCGTCCGTCGTTTCGGCCCGGTGCCGTACCCCTGTGT
>CAMWRR010000240.1 GCA_947176715.1 uncultured Rikenellaceae bacterium
ACCCGAGTCGACGATGGAGGGGTGCGATCTGGTGACCGAAGGGGTGCTCACGTTGGGACGTGTCAAGGGGTTGCTCGACACGATGAAGAGCTCGCACATAGAGCCCAAAGGCATCGACTCCCGTTACGTGGCCATGTTGCTCGACGGAGACCAGATAGAGTTCATAGTGGGCACGCGCGTCAATACTTCGCATCACGACCCTAACCTCCCGGTGGAGATAGAGTTGCGGCGAGGGGTGGTCAGAGACATAGCCCGCACCCTCGAGACCAAATTCATGAAGAGGGTGTCGATAAGTTATATATAATTGCGTATGTCTAAATAAAGTACTAAATTTGCACTTGTATGTCGCGCCGGGAGTGTGTGCAGCGGTCGCATCGTGCATAGTGTCAGATTATTGGGCGATGTCGGTTTGCTGCCAGAGGCTTTCGACGGCGGCTATTAAAAACAAACACCGATGGAAAAGAAACTGGTTGTAAAGATTTGTACCGGGACCTTATGTTATGTCATGGGCGGTGCCGAGTTGCAGGTGATAGACGAGTATCTGCCCGAAGAGATTCTTGACAAGCTGGATATAAAAGGCGCGCCTTGTCTGGACCATTGCAACAAGTGCGACGGTCCCAAAGCTCCGTTCGTGGAGGTGGGCGACAAGGTTATCAGCGAGGCTACGGTGGAGAAGGTGGTCGAGGCCATAAAAGAGGCCCTGGCATAAAGGCGTTCCGTAGCGGTACCTAAGCGTCGTCGACGCATTTTTACGAGGCGGTTTTTCCCGTTTCGGGTTTCTTGGGCTTCGGGGGTGACGCGGTTTTTCTTATTACGGATTTTTAATATTACGATCCTTTACGGGATTAAACCAGGATATTCAAAGTAGTAAATACCGAATATCCTGTTTTTACATATTTATAATTAAGGCCCGCCGGATAAAATTCCGGCGGGCCTTGTATCTGTCTCTTAAAAACGATTTAGTCCAATATCTCCGATACGGCGGTGTAGAATCCGGGCTCTTCGCCTACCGTCACCGAGAGTATCGTGCCTTCGGGGTCTATGACTATCTTGGTGGGAAAGCCCTCTACGGCATACAATACCGATATGTCGTTGTCATCCTCGTTTATCAGATTGGTCCACTTCAGATCGTGTTCCTCTACCGCCTTGCGCAAAGCCTCGGGTGTGTCGTGGCACGCTATGCCGACTATCTCCATCTTGTCGTGGTATCTGTCGTACATTTTCTTCATGTCGGGGATGCCTTTTAAGCACCATCCGCACCATGTGCCCCAAAAGTCGAGCACCGCGTAACGGCCTTTGAACTCCGAGAGCGATCTTTTTCGTCCGTTTATGTCAGTGAGAGTGAAGTCGGGAGCGGGATTGCCTGCGGTTATAGCCTCTTTGTTACGTTGCACGGCGATGTATTTCTCGGCCTTTCCCATTTTAGCCTCTATTCTGTCTTTGAACAATCCGGACAGTACCTCCGGGCTCAGTTTGTCGGCATACGTTGCCATATCTTCGTAGTCGAGAGAGCATAGGTATCGGCCCGAGAGTTGCGCTGAAGGGTGGGCTTGGATAAACTCTTTCCTCATATTGTCTCTTTTGACGTATAGCGAGTTGCGTGCTTCAAATGCCTTGACGAGCGAAGAGTCGGGTATGTCGGTGGTCTCTATTATTTTGTTGAGGCTGTCGCCTGTATTCAGTAGCGGCAACATCCTGATGTGTTCCGATGCCATGTGCGATTGTAGCTCCACTCCGTCTGAGGTGTAGATTACGCCCTTGTCGGTCCGCTCTCCGCTTATCTTCTCGAATGTGCCGGGGAGTATTATGGTGCGCACGGAATAGGATTCGGGTATGGCAGGCGAGATTTGCGGACGGTAGATGCAATCGGAGGCGGTGCATAACACGACTTCGGTAGTGTCGTTTTCGTTAGTCATGAGTGTTATTACGCCTCTTTCGGCCTTGAGCGTATCCGTCTTCTCTACGTCGTCGCCCCATCGGTATGAGACCATATATACCGTGTCGTCGCCCCATCCGTCCATCGTTATCTCTACTCCCGTTTTGCCGTTACGGCACGACAGGAGCCCGGTGCATAAGAATACTATGGCGGTAATGCGTATGATATTTCTCATTAAGATATGAATTTCGGTGATAAATCTCTCAAAGATAGTTAAAATTATCGAATTTTGTATTTATTCCGTATATTTGTAATATGGCAGAGTTATTGTGGTATCTACGTTAGTTTTATCGCTTTAGTTCTGTCGGGAGCGATGTAATTATTTTTGAAAAACATAAATTGAATTTCCCCATGAAAACATTTTTCAAAGAGTTCAAGAGTTTCGCCATGCGCGGAAACGTGGTCGATATGGCTGTCGGTATAATCATCGGCGGTGCTTTCGGTAAGATAGTGTCGTCGGTGGTGGCCGATCTGTTCATGCCGGTGCTCGGTCTGTTCGTGGGCGGTGTCAACTTCTCCGACCTGTCGCTGACGTTGAAAAAGGCCGTGGTGGAGAACGGACAGGAGATAGAGCCGGCAGTGGTGCTCGCTTACGGTAACTTCGTGCAGGTGGTGTTCGACTTCGTTATCATCGCT
>CAMWRR010000241.1 GCA_947176715.1 uncultured Rikenellaceae bacterium
CTATCTTATTCAGTATTACGTGTTAGAGCCTTTAGGAATAGGCTTCTTGCAGACAATAGCGTTCATACTCGTGATAGCCGCCCTCGTGCAGATGGTGGAGATCATACTCAAGAAGATGAGTCCTGCCCTCTATCAGGCGCTCGGCATATTCCTGCCTCTGATTACCACCAACTGCGCCGTGCTCGGCGTGGCCATACTGTTGGTGCAGAAAGAGTATAACCTCTTGCAGTCGGTAGTGTTCGCCGTGGCTACGGCCATCGGTTTCACTCTGGCCATGGTGCTCTTCGCCGGACTGAGAGAGCGTCTCGAACTTGCCGACCTGCCCAAAGCCATGAAAGGGGTGCCGGTGGCTCTCCTTACCGCCGGTATATTGGCTATGGCCTTCATGGGCTTCTCCGGACTGGTCAGATAGATTAGCCCGGGTAATGAAAAACCGTCTATTCGTCGTTGAACGAATAGACGGTTTTTCATTACCCGGTTTGGGAAATGTCACCTCTGCGAGCCGTCGCCGCGCCGATATATGAGCCGTGCCAGACCGAACAGATAGCGTCTGAACCCGGGGATATAGGCCAACAGCCGGTCGAACCAACCCAGATGCGGGGATATGAATCTGACCACGAGCCCGACATAGACCATAGCGAAGATGGTGCCGATGCCTATGACGTTCCACAGCCAGCTTCCGAAAAAGAGATAGCATGCCATGACGGCGAGAAAGACGAGGGCTGTATCTACCGCAATTTTGACCTTAGCAAAGGGACGATGCGTCACCTGACTGATAACGATAGATATACCCTCGCCCGGCATGGTAACCGACCCGCATCTCACCTCGAAAGCTATGCCTATGCCCATAACGGTGCATCCTGCGAGTTGGGCGAGTGCCTGCGAGGGCAACGATACGCACTCCATGCCTGAGGTAAGCGACATGTTGATGTCTATGAACCAGCCGAATACGAACCCTATCGCTAACTGAAACAGCTGCATGGGGTCGAACCTCCTCCGCAGAATGAGAATCTGGCAAAGCACCAGCACGAAGTTCATGGCGATAGTGTAGCCGCCTATCGTCCATTCCGGCGCCTCGCCCGCTGCTCCAGCCAACGACAATACGAACGGCAGGGAGGATATGACACTGCTACCCAGACACGATTTAACACACAGCACCACCCCGAAAGTCATCATATACAACGACCCGAGGAGCAACAGATGCTGCCATACGAATGATATTGTTTTCTCTTTCAAAGTCATACCAACTATTTTTTTCAATGCCTCCCTTTCCCGTCCCGTCAAAGATGCCGCCACTGTGTCGTACGTTTAGTATCGTCCGGAACTGTCGGAAAAGAGGGAACACTATTCATTTGCTTACCGGGCCTTAACCGTCGTATAGGTCTTTCGACTCGTATGGTCTATCCGGGCCTTATGTCGCTGAAATCTAACGATATATTCATGAAGCATAACTTTTTTCGGTAAGCCTAAAGCGTGATTTGCTTCTGCCGAGGCTGTAAAACGTACGCACTGGAGCGAACATATCGCCGCATCGACTTTTCGTAAATCGGAGCGAATCGTTATATTTGCCGCATCAAAAACACATGACGCAATGAGCGATAACCTATTCGACCCCAACGACGTATCCGTATCCAACGGTTGCTATTACGCACTGCCGTACTCTCACCAAGAGAGCGACCTTGTATTGATATCGGTGCCGTGGGACGTAACGGCCTCGTACGGCGGCGGCGCGTCGGCAGGGCCTGACGCCATGATAGAGGCATCCGAACAGATCGACCTCTACGACTACCACTGCGGCGACATATACCGCAGAGGTATAGCCACCCTGCCCATAGACGACGCGTTGCTCGAAGAGAGCCGCACCCATCGCCACGAAGCCGAGAAGGTTATGGCCCATCTCTCTGAGGGCGGTGCCGTAAAGGGTGAGACGGCCCGCCGCATATCGCGCATAAACGCGGCGTCGGAGGCCCTCAACGACAGCATATACCGGCTATCGTCCGAACAGATGTCGCAAGGCAAGCTCGTAGGTCTGGTGGGCGGCGACCACAGCACGCCGTTAGGATACATGCGTGCCGTAGGCGAGCACCACGGTCCGTTCGGCATACTGCACATAGATGCCCATGCCGACCTGCGACAGGCATACGAGGGCTTCACCTACTCCCACGCCTCCATCATGTACAACGCCCTGCAAGAGGTGAAAGGGCTGGAACGCCTCACTCAGGTGGCGGTACGCGACTTCTGCGACTCCGAGGCATCGCTTATAAAAAGCGACGACAGGATACGCACATTCTTCGATGCCGACATGGCGGCCCGTCGTCTGTCCGGCCATACATGGCAGGATATATGCCGCGACATAATATCGACCCTGCCCGACAAGGTCTACGTCAGCTTCGACATAGACGGCCTTACCCCGTATCATTGCCCCTCTACCGGCACGCCCGTACCCGGCGGCATCGACTTCAACGAGGCGGTGTTTCTGATACGCGAATTGGCGGCGAGCGGCCGCACCATCGTAGGCTTCGACCTGTGCGAGGTGGCACCGAACAAATCCGCCGAAGCCA
>CAMWRR010000242.1 GCA_947176715.1 uncultured Rikenellaceae bacterium
AGTAGATAGACATGGCCAGCATTCCCATAGAGGAGATGACTATGGCTATGAACGAGAGGAGGCTGAGCAGGTTGGAGAGCCTTTGCTGGGTTTTATAGAAATAGGCTATCTGATCCTCTATGAACCGACCGTCGAAAAGGTCGCCGCCTGCCATGTCGTTATAGACTTCGCGTACTCTACGTAATGTCTCTGCCCGGTCAGTTCCGGATATTTTCACGATTATATTTCTCGGAGGATAACCGTGCGGGAACGGGCATATATCCAACTCGCCTATGGAATTGGTAAAATCCTGATAGTGGAAATCGTACAATATGCCTTTTACCGGAAAACTATATTTAGGACTCTTATACTCTATCGTTTCGTTATCTATACCTAACCGTTTGGCTGCCGTTTCGTTTACCCAGTGTCCATGAGGGTTGTAAGAATTTATGTTTTTTATCTTCAACCCTAATATGGATATGAACGACGAGTCGGCATGATATACCGAAAAGCTGTGTTTTTCGCCGTTATTGTCATCAAACAACAGAGAGTTATTAGTTTCAGCCATCGGGTACCCGTTGCAATATACGGCATCTGTTACACCCGGAATATTTTTAAGCGTATTCACTAACGCAGTGGCATCGGCAGGGAGTGCATCGGAGCGATAACTGCACACTATCAGATTTTTGGTATCGAAGCCCAAATCGCTATTCTGCATATATCTTATCTGCCCTATTATAACAGCAGTGCAACCGAGAAGTATTATAGTTATGGTGTATTGGAAAGTAATTAGTATCTTACTGTAAATGCTTTTGGTTTTTCGGCGCAAAGTGCCTCTGGTTACATCTATAGGTTTGAATCCCGATATTATGGTGGCGGGAACCCAACCCGACACGGTTCCCATTACAAACGTTATGGCAGCTATTATAAAGAAGCCAAGCCATGACATTTCATCGGCAAACGACATGTGCATCTCCATAAGGCTACCGAACCACGGAAATACCAACCATACGATAATTATGGCTATTATCCCCGACACTATAAGTACGCCTATCGATTCGACGATGAATCCCCAAAAAACCGTTCTCTTTTCACTGCCTAAAAGCCTTTGTATTGCTGTGCTTTTGGCTCTGAATCCCGATTGGGCCACAGACAGGTTGAGGTAATTGATGCAGGCGAAGATAAGTATCAGAACAGCCGTCACGAGCATAGTAGAGATAAATGCGGGATCGTTGTTGCGAAGATACGGGGCGGTAGATAGTTCATTCGAGGTATGCGGGGTAAGGTATATGTCTGCAAACGGTCTCAGGTGTACCGCATCGTACTCAGGATCGTTTCTCCATGCGAACCTCTTTTTGGAATATGCGGAAATACTCGCCTCTAACTCGGCAACATCTCCCCCCGGAACTGTTTTGATATACATATCCCATGCAGGATATCCGCGATCCGTTAGAAACGGCACTTCTTTAATGTAATAATCGGCACGGATAATAATGGGAGCCGGCATTATATGCGAGTTTTTCATGTCCGCTACCACTGCCGACACATTAAACTCATCGTCACCCAATTTTATCGATTGCCCCAACGCATCCTTGTCACCAAAGTGCGAACGGACAAAACTTTCGCTAAGCACCACATCGTTCATCGACACCAAGGCCGTAGCGGCACTCCCCTCTATAAAATCGAACGTCAATATATCGAAACACTCTTTGTTGGTGACCAATATATCGCTATTGAACTTTCCTCCGCCAGGTATAGTCACCATAAGCTGATCAGAATAAAGCAATAACACCGATTCTATCTGCGGAAAGTTAGATTTCAGATCGTCGAAAAAATGATATGGATACCCGAATCTGAAATCGTCTCCGACATTTTCCACTCTAAAAATACGTTCTTTATCCTGTTGGGACTGATCCACCGAATACTCCTTCTGAACATACAGTCCTATCATTATCACAAAAGCCAGCGACACCGAGAAGCCGAAGATGTTGATAAATAGCGTGAACTTGTTCTGCTTCAGTGAGCGAAGCGAGTATTTGAGGTTGAGTAAAGACGGCATAGCTATAAATTTAAAAGTTTATTTATCCGTATGTATATCAGTATGCGAACGGAATCTGTCGGGACAAATACCGGTGAAAACTTGGCGGCATATCTGCGCTACATAAATGAATGCTAATCAAAGGTTGTAAGTCATAACTATTTCACTTAAGATTGGGGGACTAAACATGGCAATATCCATCCATAAAGTAACAGATTATTTTTCACACACGCAAATAAATCACGATTTTTAATTGCAAGCCCCTTTGGTACCTGCAAAATCTTGATCTATCCTTTCTGTAATTACCCGCCGGTGTTGCTGGACGAAGCGGATTTTTATCGGCAATACTTAAAAAGCGTGACGAGACCCCGTTATTACGGCCTCAAAATACTAAAATCGGAGTATTGACCTCTTTGTAATCCACGGGTAATTTTGCAATCGAAAAATAACCTAAAACAATTCCACATGAGACTCAGAACTATTTTGGCAATGTCTGTGGCGGCACTTTGCTCGAC
>CAMWRR010000243.1 GCA_947176715.1 uncultured Rikenellaceae bacterium
ATACTGCTGGGAGTGTCGTATATGGTGGCGGTACACTGGAGTTCCGAGGTGGCTGACCTGTTAAAGAGGTTCAATGTGGTGGCGGGACTATTTTTCGCCTACAACGTATCGGCGTGGATATTAAGGCATAACGTATGCAAGGTGAGTCCGTTCTTGTCCTCCTCCTCTTTCTTTAATATATGTCACCCATATGCTTATATGCAATAACATCCTCAAATTGTGTTTCTTTATTGTCGATCCTAAGAATCAGTGGGGCGTAGTGTCACTATATATGCTCGCTATTGCGGCTACATTGGCCGTTATTCTCGTCGCGTTCTATTTGATGAGGCGATATACGCCTGGGTTGCTTAGAGTAATAACCGGTAGAAAATGATTATATTAAGAAGCTGTTTGAATTTTTTTGCCGATATAAGTTTCCGTAAAAAATTTAAACAGTTTTAAAAAAACTGCCCGAAGGTATCATTGCCTCGGGCAGTTTATAAAAGGTAGCTTTGTCACGGATGTTTTCACGTATAGGCAAATACTGTCTTAACCTATTCCATGAGCTTTCTTTATCTCCTTTTCTTATCTCCTCGGCCCTTGCCTCCCTCTCTCTTTTCCGTCCGCTCTTTGCGTGGGCTCCGTTTTTTGCCTTCAAGTAGCTCTTTGCCGGTGAGGAAGCGCACCTCTTTGCCGGTGTGGTAGTCTTTGTGGGCGACCAGTTCGTAGTCGAGCTGTTTGCGTTTGAGGTCGGCGCGGAGGACGCGTATCTTGACGGCGTCGCCGAGCATAATGACGCGTCGCGACCTTACACCCACCAGACGGTAGTTCTCGGCATCGAAGTTGTAGGTGTCGTCCGCCATGTCGCGCACCGATACCATACCCTCTATCTTTGTCTCGGCAAGCTCCACGAAGAGTCCCCATTCGGTGATGCCCGAGATGAAGCCGTCGAACTCCTGGTCTATCTTGTCGGACATGAACTCTACCATCTTGTATTTTATCGACGCCCTCTCGGCCTCGGCTGCCCTTACCTCGCGTTCCGACGAGTGTTTGCACAGGTCTTCGTAATACTCCTTGTCTACCGACTTGCCACCGTCGAGGTAGTGCTGCAACAGACGGTGCACCATCATGTCGGGATAGCGGCGTATGGGCGAGGTGAAGTGGGTGTAATAGTCGAACGCAAGGCCGTAGTGGCCTATGTTGTCGGTGGAGTATATCGCCTTTGCCATAGAGCGTAACGCCAGTATGGAGAAGAGGTTCTCCTCCTTCTTGCCCTTGATCTTGCCTAAGAAACGGTTGAGCTCGCGGGCTATGGCGCGGTCTGTCGACGCCTCCTTTATGGTGTAGCCGAACTTGGATGCGAATGTCCTGAAATCCTGATACTTCTCCTCGTTAGGTTTGTCGTGTATACGGTAGACGAACGTGGGAGCCTTGGTGCGCCCCTTCTTGCGCGAGCCTATGAAGCGTGCCACGTGGCGGTTGGCCAGTAGCATGAACTCCTCAATGAGGTGGTTGGACTCTTTCATCACCTTGAAGTAGACCCCCAGCGGCTTGCCGTTTTCGTCGAGTTTGAATTTGGGTTCGTCGCGCTCGAAAGCTATGGAGCCGTTCTTGAATCTTGCACTCCTCATCTTGATAGCCAGACGGTTGAGTGTGGTTATCTCCTCTGCGAAGTCGCCTTTGCCGGTCTCTATCACCTGCTGGGCCTCCTCGTAGGTGAAGCGGCGGTCGGAGTGTATGACGGTGCGTCCGAACCACTCCGACAGTATGTTGCACTCCTCGTCCATCTCGAATACGGCCGAGAAGCACAGCTTGTCTTCGTCGGGACGCAACGAGCACAGTCCGTTGGAGAGACGCTCGGGCAACATGGGCACCACACGGTCGACCAGATAGACCGATGTGGCGCGGTCGACAGCCTCTTTGTCTAATAACGACCCCTCTGTTACATAGTGCGTTACGTCGGCTATGTGTACGCCAATCTCCCACACGCCGTCACGAACGCGTCGTATGGAGAGCGCATCGTCGAAGTCTTTGGCGTCGGCCGGGTCTATGGTGAAGGTGGTCACCTTGGTGAAGTCGCGGCGTCTTTTTATCTCGGCGGGGGTTATGTCCTCGGGTATCTGTTCGGCCGCGGCCTCTATGGCCTCCTCGAAGTGGTAGGGCAGACCGTATTCGGCCAGTATGGCGTGCATCTCGGCGTTGTTGTCGCCCGCGGCCCCGAAACGTTGCACCACACGCCCGTTGGGGGTGCGGTTACCTTGGTCCCACGACGTTATCTCCACGAGAACCTTCTCGCCGTCTTCGGCATCCTGCAGGTCGCGCAAGGGGACGAATATGTCGAACGGCATCTTCTTGGAGTCGGTGGCGATGAAGGCATAACGGTCCGAACGCTCCACCACGCCTACGAAACGGCTCTCCGAGCGCTCCAATATCTTGATGATGGCCGCCTGGTCGCGTCCGCGTCGTTTGTTCTTCATGAATACTATCGACACCTTGTCGCCGACCAAGGCGTTCATGCCGTTCTCCATGGCTA
>CAMWRR010000244.1 GCA_947176715.1 uncultured Rikenellaceae bacterium
TCTCCACACTGGTGCTATGGCGCAAATCCAAAGCCGAGGAGCGCGGCGTCCCCGTCTACACGGTATTGGGACAACGCGGCGTGGTAGAGATATGCGAGGAGCTGCCGCGCACCCCCGAGGCACTGAGCCAAATACACGGGATAGGCAAGGTGTTCATGGGCCGTTACGCCACCGAGATAATAGACATCGTCACCGATTTCTGTCGCGAGACCGGCATAGAGGGCCCGTCATACGAAACGGAACGCAAACGCAAAGAAAGCGATGCGGAAGCCGCACGCGAAGCCGCCCAAGCCGAGCGTCAGGCCGCCAGAGAGGCCAAAACGGCACGCATAGAGGCGGCACGCGAGGAGCTAAAAGCGAAGAGACAAGCAGCCAGAGAGGCCAAGGAGGCGGAGAAAGAGGCCCGACGCGCGGCCAAAGCGGCACAGCCGTCCACCTATCAGATAACTCTCGACATGTACAAGTCGGGCATGAGCGTAAAGGAGATAGCCGCAGAGCGCAACCTCAACGTCTCTACCGTATCGGGACACATAGCCCGCTATATAGAGTCGGGAGAGGTGTCGGTCTACGAGTTCATCGACCCGCCTATGGTAGACGAGATAATATCGGCTCTCAACACACAGGAGTTCACTACATTGAAAGAGATATACGACTACTTCTTAGAGAGATACTCGTTCGACGAGATAAAATATGTCATAGCGCACAAAAAGGGGATTCAGTCACCTCTTTAAGCATGCGACATACAGGCGTCTCTTTCGCCGTAACGCAACCGCCCTGAAACCGACGCTCCGTTAGCGTTTTACTTACCGGCCGGTATGCGTCGACGAAGGCCGTCAGACATAATCTTCCTCTCCTGCCCCTACGTTACACTTCAGGGCCGAGCCGGCCGCACCCCGCGGTGGGCAGACCTTGCGATGGACAGACCTCCCGGCGAACAGGCCTCGCGGTGGTCGGAAAATCCCCTCACGTAGGCCCATAAGCGTTATTCGCTAAAGCGCCCTAACTACCACTCTTATGCCCGCCGCGAGGCGCGGTCCCCCGCAGGCTCCGTCCCTCTGTGAGACATAGAGAACCAAAGACAGACCTCTGCCTTTAAAAGAGAGCCATTATCTGTGAATCACATACAATTATGCGTCCCTTCCGAGCTCTCACCGGACGGCAACGATTTTATATACGTGTCCATATCCTTATCGCCGCGTCCCGAGACGGTGAGCACCACCACATTCTCTCTCCCGAACGGCACCTTGCCGAGAACGGCGAGGGCGTGAGAGCTCTCCAAGGCGGGGATGATACCCTCCAGACGGGTCAGCTCCATAGCCGCACGCAGAGCCTCGTCGTCGGTGACGGCGTATGTCACTGCCCTACCCTGCTCCGCAATGTGAGCGAAAAGGGGACCTATGCCCGGATAGTCGAGACCCGCCGATATGGAGTACGGCTCTATGACATTACCGCTATCGTCTTGCATCACGAGGGTACGAGAGCCGTGCAACAGCCCCTCGCGCCCCACGGTGAGGGTTGCCGCGCTACGTCCGCTACCGGCACCCATACCTCCGGCCTCCGCAAGCACTATCCGGGTCTCTTCGCGGTCGAGGTAATGGTATATCGTCCCGGAGGCGTTGCTGCCACCACCGATGCAGGCTATCAGGTAGTCGGGATAATCGCGCCCCTCCGACTCCATGAGCTGCCTGGTTATCTCCTCGCTTATCACCGACTGCAGACGGGCCACCATGTCGGGATAGGGATGCGGCCCCACCGCCGAACCTATCAGATAGTAGCTGTCCGACGGAGCGTCGCACCATGCGTCGACCGCCGCATCTACGGCCCCTTTAAGGGTGGCGCCGCCGGAGTCCACAGCTACCACCTCGGCACCCAACATCTCCATCTTTCTGACATTGGCCTGCTGGCGTTCCACATCTACACGGCCCATATACACCCTGCACTCCATGCCCATGAGAGCGCACACCGTAGCCGTGGCCACGCCATGCTGTCCGGCACCCGTCTCGGCTATGATACGCCTCTTGCCCATGCTTCGGGCTATGAGGGCCTGGCCTATGGCGTTATTGATCTTATGTGCGCCGGTGTGGTTGAGATCCTCGCGTTTGAGATATATTCGGCATCCGTACTTATCGCTAAGACGCTCAGCCAGATAGAGCGGCGAGGGACGACCCACGTAATGGCGCAGAAGACGGTCGTAATCGCGCTTGAAGCCCTCCGTATCCATTATCCTGAGATAGGCGTTCTGCAACTCCTCTATGCAGGGTCTCAGCTTATCGGGCACGTATGCGCCGCCAAACCTGCCGTAGAACCCGTTTTCATCAACTTCAAATCTTTTCATAACATCGTTTTTAAGCCCTATGCGGCCAATGCCGTCCCGACACCTACGTATCCGCTCCCGGGAAATCAGCGAATATTCGGGAATCGAGATCCGGCACAACCTCGGACAAGGGCACCGGTTGAACAAAAAAATAGGCCTGCCTCAAGTTCGACAGACCTTCAATCATAATACGTGAC
>CAMWRR010000245.1 GCA_947176715.1 uncultured Rikenellaceae bacterium
GGGCCGCTATGGTCGGTAACACAAATTTTTTCATCGTATGTTATGAGTTTCGGTTTAATTTCATTATATTTATCCGACAGATTGCATGCTGACGGAATCCGCACGGCGTTTCGTCTTAGGCATAGGTCTGTCCCGATGCGGAGATTCATGCAAAGATAGGCTTTTGTCACGATATTTGCAACGATGTCACGGGTAAAAAGAGATATGCGTAAAATTCTGTCAAAGAAATGATTAGATACAGAGAGTTTTTGAATGCGTGCAAGGAGCGCTTCTCCGTGGATAATTACGCCAAGGTGAAGGAGGCCTTGCGCACCGCCATAGCCGCGGGCGGAGATGCCCTGCGCTACAACTCCGACCCTATGGCCTGTCATGCCGTTGGGGTGGCCGAGATAGTGCTCGGCGAGCTGTCGATGGGGATAGTGTCGGTGTTGGCGGCCCTGTTGCACGATGCCGTACGCACGGGGGCGCTCTCGCTCGACGATGCCGGACGCATGTACGGAACCGAATGTCGCGAGGTGCTCGACGGGCTTACGCGCATATCGGCCGTGGAGTCCAAGCCCGACAAGGAGCAGATAGAGCACTTCAAGGAGCTGATAGTGGCCTATTCGACCAATCCGCGTATAATACTCATCAAGCTGGCCGACCGTCTGGAGGTGATGCGCTCGTTGGGCTCTTTCCCCGAAAACAAGCGTGCCCGCAAGTCGTGGGAGAGTCTGCACATCTATTCGCAGCTGGCCCATAAGCTCGGCCTATACAAGCTCAAGTCGGAGCTGGAGGATCTGTCGTTGCGCTATCTGGAGCCGGAATCGTACGCCCACATAAAGAGCCGGCTGGAGGAGACGGCCGCCGAACGCGACACCTTCATAGCCTCGTTCACCGCCCCCATACGACGGGCGTTGGACGATGCCGGCATAAGCTATTCAATAAAGGGGCGCACCAAGTCGATATACTCCATCTGGCGCAAGATGGCAAAGCAACGCATACCGTTCGAGGAGGTGTACGACGTATTCGCAATACGCATAGTGATAGACTGTCCCCTCCCGCAGGAGAAGGGGCTGTGCTGGCACACCTACTCCATAGTCACCGACTTCTACAAGCCCAACCCCGACCGTATGCGCGACTGGATATCCATCCCCAAGTCGAACGGTTACGAGTCGTTGCACGCCACGGTGGTGACCGGCGACGGCAAATGGGTGGAGGTGCAGATACGCACCCGGCGCATGGACGACATAGCCGAACGCGGCGGGGCGGCCCACTGGCGTTACAAGGGTGTAGAGGGCGGTCAGGGCGGCAGCGAGGAGTGGCTGCAGCGTCTGCGCAAGACATTGGAGACGCTCCGTCCCGACGGCGACATAGTCAACTTCAACACGCAACAGACACCCGGCAACTCCGAGATAATAGTGTTCACCCCCACCGGCGACCTGCGCAAGCTGCCTGCCGGAGCCACACTGCTCGACTTCGCCTACGAGATACACTCCTCGCTCGGCAACACATGCGTGGGCGGACGCGTCAACCACAAGAACGTCTCCATACGCGAGGTGTTGCGCAGCGGCGATTTGGTGGAGGTTACCACCGTAAAGTCGCAACGTCCCAAGGCCGACTGGCTGTCGTTCGTGGTGACCGGCAAGGCCCGTTCGCGCATCAAGGCCTACATGCGAGAGGAGGAGGCGTCGCGCGCACGTCTGGGTCGCGAGGAGCTCGAACGTAAGGCCAAGAACTGGAAGATAGCCCTGTCGTTGGAGGAGATTACCAATGTATTGGTCAAGCATTACAGGCTCAAAAGCGTGATAGAGCTGTATGCCGCTATTGCCGAGGAGCGCCTCTCCATGCCGGAGGTGAAAGAGGTGCTCTCGCGTTACATGGCCGGAGAGGAGGTGACACGGCATACCGAAGAGCGTGGCGCACCCAAGGAGCGTCGCACCGAACGCGGCGGCGACTGTCTCATAATAAGCGAGAATCTGCGCGATGTCGATTACAAGCTCGGCAAGTGTTGCTCGCCCATATACGGCGACGACATATTCGCCTTTGTGACGGTGCAGAACGGTATCACCGTGCATCGTAAGGATTGCCGCAACGGCGCCGTATTGCGGGAGAGGTTCCCGTATAGGGTGCTCGAGGCCGAATGGAGTCGCGAGAGGTCGGCGGGAAGCCTCTTCTCGGCAGTGGTGACCGTGGTCAGCGACGACGTTATCGGTATAGAGCACTCCATACGCGAGGTGTTGCGCGAGCTTGGGATAACGTTGCGCGGGATGAAGAGCGACTACGGAAACGGAACCATAACGTCGCAACTGACGGTGGAGGTGCGTAGCCTCGCTATGCTCGATAGCGTGATACACAGACTGTTACCGGCAAAGGGGGTGCGTAAAGTGTTTAGATAACGGGGCTTTTTTGTCGCGGGATTCCGTCGGGGGATTTTATGTCTGCCGAGGGGTGATGTTTCTGTTTTTGATGAAGGTATTCGGCTTCACAGGGCCGGAGCCTGCGGGGGACCGCGCTGGGCGGGAG